>JALYOD010000004.1 GCA_030857065.1 bacterium
CAGTAGGACGATATCGTTTCAATCAACGTTTTGAAAAGAAAATGGATGAAGAAGAGCTCGCACGTCGAACTATCTCCAAAGAAGATTTATTGGTTATTTTAAATCATATTATTGTTCTTAATAACGATCCTGAAGCCAAAGCTGATGATATAGATCATTTAGGTCAACGCCGAGTTCGTTTTGTTGGGGAAATGTTACAACAAAAAATTCGTACAGGTATGATGCAAATAAAGAGAAATATTCAAGATCGTATGTCTATTGTGGATACGGATACAGCTATGCCGATACATATCATAAATCAACGCCCTCTCCAAGCGCGTATAAAAGAATTTTTCACTACAAACCAACTTTCTCAATTTATGAGTCAAGAAAATGTCTTGGCAGAAATGGAACACATTCGCTTGCTCTCCGCTCTCGGACCTGGAGGTCTTACTCGAGAACGCGCAGGTCTTGAAGTTCGTGACGTGCACCCATCTCACTATGGTCGTGTATGTCCTATTCATACACCAGAAGGCCCGAACATTGGTCTTATTGTTCACCTTGCAACTTACGCCAAGATTAATGATTTTGGTATTATCGAAACTCCTTATATTAAAGTAAAGAATGGCAAAATAACAGATGAGATAGTTTATTTGAATGCTTTAGAAGAAGAAAAATACAACATTGCGCACGCTGGTATTAATTATGATGAAAATGGCAAAATTACAGAAAAGAAAGTCGCTGCACGTGTCAAAAATTCACCAGGCATGATAGATGCTACAGAAGTTGATTTTATTGATGTTTCAACAAATCAAGCATTCTCTATCGCTACTTCTATGATTCCATTTTTGGAACACAATGACGCGAACCGTGCACTCATGGGATCAAACATGCAGAAACAAGCAGTGCCATGTGTATTGCCAGAAGCTCCTCTTGTTGCAACTGGCGTAGAAGAATTAGTTTCTCGTGATGGAGGTAGAATTATAATATCAAAAGAAGAAGGAGTTGTGTCATACGCTGATGCCAGAAAAGTTGTAGTTAAAGGTAAAAATGAAATTACTTATGATTTGATTAACTTTCTTCGTAATAACAACTTTGCTACATTCCACCAACGTCCAGCAGTCAATGTTGGAGATAAAGTAAAAAAGGATTACGTGTTAGCTGACACTACTAGTACAGTAGGAGGTCAAGTTTCAATAGGTCAAAATATTTTCGTAGCCTTTTTGTCATGGTTTGGTTCAAATTACGAAGACGCTATAATTGTATCTGAAAGATTAGTAAAGAATAGCAAATTTACAAGCGTCTATGTTGAAGAATTCATTGCGATTGTTCGTGATACTAAACTCGGACCAGAAATCACTACTCGTGACATACCGAATGTCGGTGAATTGAAGTTGAAAGATTTGGATGAAGACGGTGTGGTTCGTATTGGTGCTGAAGTTCATGAAAATGATATTTTGGTTGGTAAAATTACACCAAAAGGTGAGACAGAATTAACTCCAGAGGAAAGACTCCTTCGTTCTATTTTCGCTGAAAAAGCTCGTGATGTAAAAGACACTTCACTGCGTATGGAACATGGCAAAAGAGGTCGTGTTATTGGTGTCAAAATTTTCTCTCGTGATTTAGGTCACAGTCTTGAGGTTGGAATCATAAAGAAAATAGTCATTGAAGTTGCTCAGATTAGAAATATTTCTGTTGGAGACAAACTCTCAGGTCGTCATGGTAACAAAGGTGTTATCTCGACTATTCTCCCAGAAGAAGATATGCCATATACAGCGGATGGTAAACCAGTAGACATTATTCTATCCCCACTAGGTGTTCCTTCTCGTATGAACTTGGGACAAATTCTAGAAATACACTTGGGTCTTGCTGCTGATACTTTGGGTTATCAAGCCATTGTTCCATCATTCCTAGGGGCAACACACGATGAAATAAAAGAAGAATTGAAAAAAGCAGGATTGCCAGAGAGTGGCAAAATGAAACTTTTTGATGGACGAACTGGTGAATCTTTCAAACAAGATGTGGCTGTGGGCTATATGTATATGCTCAAACTGCACCACATGGTAGAAGACAAAATTCATATGCGTTCTATTGGTCCCTACTCTCTCATTACTCAACAACCATTGGGAGGTAAAGCTCAAGGTGGAGGACAAAGATTCGGAGAAATGGAAGTGTGGGCGCTCGAGGGTTATGGTGCTGCGTATTCTCTCCGCGAGATGCTAACAATAAAATCTGACGATATAGCAGGTCGTAGTGCTACATTTGATGCCATTATTAAGAATGAAACCATAAGACCACCAAATTCTCCTGCGTCATTTAACGTGATGCTCAATTATTTACGAGGTCTTGCATTTGATGTTAATTTAAAAAAATAAAAATATGAAAACACTAAATACAACTGAATTTAATTCTATTGGCCTCAAATTAGCTTCTCCTGAACAAATAAAAGAATGGTCTTATGGGGAAGTAACGAAGCCTGAAACTATCAACTATCGTACAGGTAGAAGTGAACGCGGTGGTCTTTTTGATGAGAAAATATTCGGACCTGAAAAAGACTATGAATGTTATTGTGGAAAATATCGTAGAATTCGATACAAAGATATTATTTGTGAAAAATGTGGAGTGGAAGTTACTCGCTCTATCGTTCGTCGTGAACGTATGGGTCATATTGAATTAGCAAGCCCTGTCGCGCACATTTGGTTTTTACGCTCGCTTCCTTCTCGTATTGGTCTCATGTTAGATATGACCTTGCGTGATTTAGAGCGCGTTCTTTATTTTGAAGCTTTTGTAGTCATCGATCC
>JALYOD010000011.1 GCA_030857065.1 bacterium
CCATCAAGCAAGCTGCTGCTCGAGCATCAGATGTAGAACTCGCGCAAGCCGACATAATCTCTGCACAAGCCGGTCTACAAAAAGCTCAAGCCTTGTATGAAGACTCTATCATCCGTGCACCTACAAATGGCACCATCACCAAAGTAGACATAAAATACGGCGAGCTATCTGTAGTAGGCAAGAGCGCCATCGTCTTGCAAGATGTAGGGAATTTATACGTAGAAGCAGATATAAACGAATCCAACATTTCTAATTTGAAACTCGGTCAAAATGCAGACATAACCATCGACGCTCTGACTGGGTCTAAATTCACGGGTGTTATTTCGCATATTGATCCTTCTTCTGTATCAACTGATGGTATTGTCAATTATAAAATCAAAGTCAGTATCATAGAGCGGGATGTGAACATTCGTCCGGGTATGAATGCCGAAATCAGTATTCTAGTTGCATCCAAGCCCGATGTTCTGGCCATACCGAAAGCCACCGTATTAGAACGTAATGGCAAGACTTTCGTATATGTTATTATCAATGAAAAGAATAAAAAATATAAAGAAATAGAAATATCATTAGGAATGAAAGGCGATGGCTCTATGGTAGAAATAGTCTCTGGCTTGTCTCAGGGGGACAAAATAGCTCTAGTTGCACCCAAAAAGTAAAATAATAAACCAAAAAAATGAGCATTAACAAAGATAGATTAAAAATAGAAAATTCATTTGCTCAAAATATTTCTGTCGGCTGGTTTTTGGCCAGAAGAGAATTAATGCGAGCCAATATCTGGACGACTGGACTCATCACTCTGGTTATGACTCTGACTTTCCTGAATCTTATTGTTGTTTCTGGAATATTGGTCGGCTTGATTCAAGGTTCTGAAGATGCCCAAAAGAAATACGCTATAGGGGACATAGTCATATCACCATTCCTCAATCGTTCGGCTATAGACCAAACTCCCGAAGTTGTAAAGATAATAAAGACCTTACCAAGGTATAGGAATCACACTGTGCGTTATGGTGGTTCTGCTCGTGTCGAGTCGAATTATCGTGACACTATCAAGCCGGGGGACAAACGCGATGGTGCCGGAGCTTCTATTCTAGGTATTGATCCGATAGGCGAGGAGAAGTTCTCTGGTATTTCAAAATTCGTCGTGCGTGGTTCATATTTAGATCAAAATGATGGTGACAGTGTCTTGATAGGCAAAAATTTGCTTTATGAATTCACTCCTATCGAAGCACCGGGTTTTCAAACTCTGAAGAATGTACAAGTAGGCTCCCGTATCAAAGTGACAGTAGGTGATACTGCCAAAGAATATTTTGTCAAAGGAATGATATCTAGTAAAGTAGACGAATTTGATACTTCGCTCGTTATGTTGGACTCTGAAGCTCGCAAAATAACAAACAGAACAGACCTGAATGCTGGCACTATCGCCATCCAATTATTACCCGGTACAGATCCATTTATAGCGCAAAAATTCTTAATAGACAGTGGGGTAGGCGAATATGCTCGTGTGCAAACAGCCGAAGAAGCATTTCCAAAATTTCTGAAAGACATCAAGGCTACTTTTGGCATCTTGGGCTCAGTGATTTCAGGTATAGGGCTCGTCGTGGCATCCATTACTATATTCATCGTGATCTTCGTCAATGCTATCACTAGACGCAGATTTATTGGTATTTTGAAAGGTATTGGTATTAACAAAAAAGCTATATTGTATTCGTATATGTATCAAGCTATGATTTATGCGAGTTTGGGAGTCATAGTCGGGATGTTTTTCTTGTTTGTATTTATCAAGCCATATTTTACCGCCAATCCTATCAATTTCCCATTTTCAGATGGTATATTGGTCGCTACATTATCAGGAGCATTATTCCGAGCAGGTATATTATTGATTACTACAATGATAGCAGGGTATATTCCAGCCAATATTGTTATTAAACAAAATACATTGAGTGCAATTCTGGGAAGATAAATATATGATACAAATAAAAGATTTAAACAAAACATTTCAAAGTGGCGAGCAAACTATTGTAGCATTGAACAATCTGACTTTTTCTGTACCACAAGGACAGTTCCTCTCTGTCACAGGCAAGTCTGGCTCTGGTAAGTCTACATTACTTTATCAATTAGGGCTTTTGGATATACCTACTTCTGGGAAAGTGTTTCTAGATAATTTAGAATGTACAGGGCTTCAAGAAAAGAATAGGACATCGATTCGTCTGAATGATTTGGGATATATATTTCAAGATTATGCTATTCTGCCTTCACTCACAGCACTAGAGAACACAATGTTGCCACTTTTGATGCAAGGGTATTCCAACAAAGATGCATTAGAGAAAGCCAAGAAAGCATTAGAGAAAGTGGGGCTTTTAGACCGCATGAACAATTTGCCTTCCGCTCTATCTGGAGGTCAACAGCAACGCGTGTCTATAGCGCGCGCCATATCGCACGATCCAAAAATAATTTTTGCGGACGAGCCGACAGCGAATCTAGATTCCGAAACTTCTTCGCACGTGATAGAAGCATTTTTGAAATTAAACAAAGAAGGACAGACTATTATTATGGTTACACACGAAGAAGATTACGCTCGCCTTACTGATCGCACCATAACTATGGCCGACGGCAACATCATAAATGATGTAATGAATAATAAATAGTTTTATTATTTTTTATACCCAAATATTAGATTTGACAATGTTTTAGAATCTGATAAGATGAATATAACTGCACTTTCTGCAGTTTTTCTATTGGTTTTTTTATAAAATTATTATTATTAACCCGCTTTATGCGGACATTAGTAGTTAGGCCTTAGTATCCATCTCGTATATTGAGTCTTAATTATTAAAATAAATTTATGGCAGAAGAATTTAAAAGAGACAAGCCTCACGTAAACGTAGGTACAATCGGTCACGTCGACCACGGCAAGACTACATTAACAGCAGCTATTTTGAACGTTCTTAATCTTGCGGGTAAGACTGTTCGTATGAAAGGCGTTGGCGACATAGACAATGCTCCTGAAGAAAAGGCTCGTGGTATTACTATTAACATTTCTCACAACGAATATGCTACTGATGCTCGTCACTATGCGCATATCGATGCTCCAGGTCACGCTGACTACATTAAAAACATGATCACTGGTGCCGCTCAAATGGACGGTGCTATTCTTGTTGTTGCTGCTACAGACGGTGCTATGCCACAAACTCGTGAACACGTTCTTTTAGCAAAGCAAGTTGGTGTTCCAAAAATCATTGTTTTTCTTAACAAATGCGATATGGTTGATGACAAAGATATGATTGACCTCGTAGAAGAAGAAATTCGTGAACTCTTAACAAAACAAGGTTTTGATGGCGCAGGTGCTCCAGTTATCCGTGGTTCAGGACTTAAAGCTCTTGAAGCAACAGATGTCAACGATCCTTGGGCTCAAAAAGTTCTTGAACTTACAAATGCTCTAGATACTTATATTCCAGTTCCAGAACGAGACATTGCAAAGCCATTCCTTATGCCAGTAGAAGACATATTCTCTATTGAAGGACGCGGTACTGTGGTGACTGGTAAAATCGAAAGAGGAGTAATAAAAGTAGGTGAAGAAATCGAAATCGTGGGTATTAAAGCTACTCAAAAGTCTATTGTTACAGGTATCGAAATGTTCAACAAGAATCTACAAGAAGGTATGGCTGGAGACAATGCTGGTATATTGCTTCGTGGTCTTAAAAAAGAAGACATTACTCGCGGACAAGTTCTATGTAAGCCAGGTACTACTACTCCACACGACAACTTTACAGCTGAGATATATGTTTTGAAAAAAGAAGAAGGTGGACGACACACTCCATTTTTCAAAGGATACAAGCCTCAATTCTACATCCGAACTACTGACGTTACAGGTGAAGTTATACTCGAAGAAGGCAAAGAAATGGTTATGCCAGGAGACACAGTGAAGATTGCTGTTAAATTAGTTTCTCCAGTTGCTCTAGAAGAATCACAAAGATTCGCTATCCGTGAAGGAGGCAAGACTGTAGGTGCAGGAGTTGTTACCAAGATTATCGCGTAACTTCTAGTTTAAATCCCAAAATAGGATTTATAAAAATATTATGACAACAATAGAAACAAAAATTAAAAAACCAAAAGTAAAAGTAGCTAAAACTAAAGTTGTTAAAGTTAAAAAGGAAAAGAAGGAAGATGGTCAAGTAGTACTACGTATTCGAGTACGAGCTTATGAAAATAAGATACTAGACGCTTCTGTAAAGCAGATCATAGATACTGCGATGCGATATGATGCAAAAATAGTCGGCCCTGTGCCACTACCAGTAGAGATCAAGAAATACACCGTCAACCGCGCTTCTTTTATTTACAAAAATACACGAGAACAATTCGAAATCAGAGTACACAAAAGACTAATAGACATTATAAATCCAAATCCAAAAACAATAGAGTCATTGACTAATTTGTCCCTACCTTCTGGTGTAGACATAGATGTAAAGATGCTGTAAGAATGATATTTAGTAAAGGCAATAGCAACACTAAAAACATATGAAATTTATTTTAGGAACAAAAGAAAATATGGCAGAATACTTTACTGAAGAAGGCAGGGTATTTCCTGTAACTATTGTTTCTGTATTGCCCAATACTGTCACTCGTATTTTCGAAAAATCTAAAGACGGCTACGATGCAGTTCAAGTAGGTGCTGGTGTTGCTAAAGAAAAGCATGTCAATAAAGCCGAGCGAGGTGCTATGAAAGGAGCTTTCTACAAGACTTTAAAAGAATTTCGAATCAAAACAGACAAGAGTAATACTTTGAAAGAAGGCGACATCCTCGATGTTTCTACTTTTGTAGAAGGGGACAAACTCCAAGTTTCGGCTACTTCTAAAGGTAAAGGTTTCCAAGGTGTAGTCAAACGTCATGGCTTTCATGGAGGACCAAGATCTCATGGACAAAAACACTCTGAGCGTGAGGCGGGTTCTATCGGTGGAGGTTTGCGTACACACGTGCCGAAGGGTATGCGTATGGCTGGGCGTATGGGTTCCGATCGTATAACTCAAAAGAATTTGAAAGTTGTATTTGTTGATAAAGAAAACAATTTGCTTCTTATCAAAGGAGCAATCCCTGGAGTTCGAGGTGGATTGGTAGAAATAATATCAAAATAATTATATGTTAGAAGCAAAAATATACAATCAAAAAGGAAAAGAGGAAGGTATGGTAAGTCTACCAGAGAATGTTTTTGCTGCACCATGGCGTTCAGACCTTGTTCACCAAGTCGTAGAAGGAATGCGTAGCAATAAAAGAGCTGGTACTGCTGACACTAAAGGCCGTGGAGAAGTTCGTGGTGGAGGCCGAAAGCCTTGGAAACAAAAAGGCACAGGACGTGCTCGTCATGGATCATCTCGTTCACCTATCTGGGTGGGTGGAGGTGTCACACATGGTCCACTAGCAGAGAAGAATTATAAAAGAAAGATAACCAAGAGTATGCGCGCTCAAGCATTGTTCTCAGTACTATCTAAGAAGCTCAAAGATGGTGAAATCATTTTTGTGGATTCATTGTCTATGACTGAACCAAAAACCAAAAGTGCCATAGAAGTGATGAACAGCCTAGCAAAAGGGACAGGTGTCAAAGCTTTTAGTGTTTCAAAAAAACCAAGAATCCTTACGTCTTTATTCGGACGCAATACAAATACAGAAAAGAGTTTTCGTAATTTACCACAACTAGAGATAGTTTTTACTAAAAATCTAAATCCTCTCGATGTGCTCAATTACAAATATTTGTTGATAGAAAACCCAAAGGAAAGTGTTGAATTCTTAGCTAGTCGTGCGTAATTTTATATAATTTTATGAAAGAAAAAAAGGCCACAAAAGAAAAAGAAGAAAAGAAAGTGAATACTATCGTGAAGAATCCACGTGTTACAGAAAAAGCATCTTTTGCTATAGAGCAAAATATTTATACTTTTGATGTGGCTACAAATGCAAACAAAATACAAATCAAGAAAGCCATCTTTGACCTCTACAAAGTAAAACCAACCCAAATAAACATGGTCAAAATACAAGACAAGAAGACTTTTACTCGTGGTATGAAAGGTATTAAAAGAGGTGGCAAGAAAGCTCTGGTTCATTTGAAAAAGGGCGACAAAATAGAGTTATAAAAATATAAATTTTAACAAATATGAAAACATACAAACCTACAAGTAAATCACGAAGACAAATGACCAATGTTAATTATAGAGGTGTCATTACTACTTCTACTCCAGAGAAGTCTTTGACTCATGGTTTCAAAAGAGCTGTAGGTCGCAACAATGCTGGACGCATTACTACTCGCCACAAAGGAGGTGGGCACAAAAGACTTTATCGTGAAGTAGACTTTTTATATAATAAAAAAGACATTCCCGCTGTGGTCAAAACTGTTGAATACGATCCAAATCGTTCTGGATTTATCGGACTTGTTTTCTACAAAGATGGCGAGAAGCGTTATGTACTTTTACCAAAAACTATCAAAGTCGGAGCCTCATTCATAGTATCCGAAAAGGCAGACTTGGTTCCTTTAAATAGACTACCTTTAAAATATATTCCTGTTGGTACTTTTGTTTACAATATTGAATTAAAACAAAATGGTGGTGCCAAGATAGCTCGCTCTGCAGGAATATTTGCACAAGTTGTAGCGAATGCCGATGGATATACTAATATCAAGATGCCTTCTTCTGAAGTTCGCAAAGTTTCCGAAAATGCTTGGGCTTGTATTGGTACAGTGTCTAATGAAGAACATCACCTTGAAAACTACGGTAAAGCAGGACGTTCTCGTTGGAAAGGTATCAAGCCTACAGTGCGTGGTACAGCTATGAACCCTGTGGATCACCCATATGGTGGAGGTGAAGGACGACAAGGACGCGGTACAAAAAGACCGAAGACTATGTGGGGTAAAGTCACTGGTGGAAGGAAGACTCGTACTCCAAAGAAATACTCCAATGTATTCATCGTCTCTCGCAGAAAGACTGGCAAGAATAAATAAATTTGACTTTTGTTTATATTTTGCTATTATCAGGTATAGCTCGTTTTGAGCTTTTTATTTATCATAAAACCTAATTTTTAATGACCAGATCAATCAAAAAAGGAATATATTTAGAAGATAGGCTGTTAAAGAAAATAGCTGGCAAAAGTCCGCTTCAAACTTCTACTATTAAAGTATGGAAAAGAGCTTATCAAATATCTCCAGAAATGGTTGGTTTTACTTTTGGTGTTTATAATGGCAAGGTGCATATAGACGTATTGATAACAGAAGATATGGTAGGGCATAGACTTGGCGAATTCTCTCCAACAAAGAAATTCATCAAACACGGAGGTAAAATGCAAAAAGAGCTTGAACAAAAGAAAAAGGATGCTGAAATAACTCAAGCCAAAGCAGCGACAGCGGCTGCAACTGATGCGAAGAAGAAATAATAAAAAATAATGAAAGCATTTTTAAAAAACTACAGACAATCACCAAGAAAAGTTCGCCTTGTAGCGGATCTATTGAAAGGCAAGAGTGTGGATTCTGCAATAGCAGAGTTGGATTTTTTAGTTAAAAGAGCTGGTTTCCCAATAAAGAGACTTATCCTTTCCGCTGTAGCAAATGCCAAACAACAAGGTCACGATATGACAGATTTGTTCATCAAAGAATTGCGTGTAGACAAAGGTATCGTTATGAAAAGAATGATGCCTCGCGCGATGGGACGTGGTGCTCGCATCAACAAAAGAACTAGCCACGTTACTTTGGTTTTAGCTGACAAAATAGAAAAATCTGCAAAGAAAAACAAAAAGGCTATCAAAGACACAATAGCAAAAACAGAAAAGAAAATAGGTGGTGTTGCAAAAGAGATTAAAAAAACCGTTAAAAAAGTAACAAAAAAAGTTTAAAATAGAATAATATTATGTCAAAAATAGTCAATCCATACGCACATAGATTAGTAATATTACGAGACTGGAGAAGTCGCTGGTTTGCTGATCCTAAAAAATACAATCTTTACCTAAAGAGTGATGTTCTTATTCGTGAATATTTGGAAAAGAAATTGCGTGGTATGTATATTGCTGGTATTGAAATAGAACGCAATCAAAAGACTACACGTTTTATCATAAAGACTTCACGCCCAGGACTTATCATCGGCAGGAATGGTGAAGGTGCTACCAAGCTCAAAGAAGAAATTTTGAAAAAGATGTTTAAACTTGGTTTACCAAAACCAGAAGATTTCAAATTAGAAATAGTTGAAATAACCAGCCCTGAAGCCGATGCCGCTATTGTAGCGTATATGATAGCAGAAGGTTTAGAGAAAAGAATGCCATACCGCAGAGTAATGAAGCAAATCCTAGAAAAGGTTATGGCTACTCGTGGAGTAGAAGGAGCCAGATTCGTATTGGGAGGACGTCTAGGTGGTGCCGAAATAGCCCGTACAGAAGAACTCAAAAGAGGTTCTATTCCACTTCAGACTTTCCGTGCAGATATAGACTTTAAAAGAGAACGAGCCAATCTTACATACGGAGTTATCGGTATCAAGGTTTGGATTTATCGTGGAAAGATTTTTAATCAAAAAGTAGCAAAATAATTTTATGTTAATTCCAAAAAAAGTAAAATTTCGAAAATGGCAAGTTGGTAGATCAAATGCAAACACTACCAGAAGTAAGCCAGACACTAGAGGCATCAAACTTGCTTTTGGATCTTTTGGATTAAAATCTGAATCTCAAGCTCGTGTAAAGTCCAATCAAATCGAAGCTTCTAGAAAGGTTATTTCTCGAACATTGACCAAAGCCGGCAAGTACTGGATCCGTATTTTTCCAGACCGACCTTATACTCAAAAGCCAGCTCAAATGGGTATGGGTAAGGGTAAGGGCGACCCTCAAGGATATTGTTTTGATGTATTACCAGGAAGAATTTTGTTTGAAGTAGATGGAGTGGACGAGAAGACAGCTCGCGAAGCACTACGCAAAGCAGGAACCAAGCTTCCACTCAAAACCCGAATCGTAGCAAGATTGCACAAATAAAATATATAAAATAGTAAACACAATAAATAAAATAATATGAAAACAAAAACAGCAAAAGAAAATACAGAAAAGAAAACTAATATACTAAAAGGTTTAGTTGTTGGTGATAAAATGGACAAGACCATTGTTGTTTCTGTTTCAAGATTTATCAAGCACCCTAAATATGGCAAATTCTACAAGGTCAGCAAGAAATACAAAGCCCATGACGAAGACAATACTCACAAGATAGGCGAGACTGTAGAAATAATCGAAACACGACCAATATCCAAAGACAAGAGATTTAAAGTTTTAAATAATAAATAAGAATATAATTTTATGATACAAGATGGAAGTTTAGTAAAAATCACAGATAACGCAGGAGGCACTATAGGAAAAGTGTTCAAGGTTATTGGTAGTTCTCACAAAAGATATGCAGGCATAGGTGAGCTTGTTATTATTTCAGTTAAAGTAGCAAGTCCTCGTAAAGCTGTAAAGAAAAAGGATGTACACCAAGCCGTAGTGGTGCGAACTCGCAATGCATATAGAAGAAAGGATGGTTCGTATATTCGTTTTGATGATAATGCTGTTGTTATATTAGAAAAAGGTAAAAAAGATCCAAAAGCAGGACGTGTGTTCGGGCCTATACCCCGCGAACTTGCAGAGAAAGGTTTCCAAAAGATAATATCTTTAGCGCCTGAAGTTATATAACACATTGTGGATATTTAAAAATTTATAAAATACAAATTTATGCGATTAAAAAAAGGAGACAATGTAATAATCATAACAGGCAAAGACAAAGGCAAGTCTGGTACTATCTTGCGCGTTCTAGCAACCGAAAACAAAGTCATAGTAGAAGGACTCAACATGATGAAGAAACACCAAAAGCCTCGCAAGAGTGGCGAGAAGGGCAGCACTATCAATATGTCTATGCCGATAAATGCTTCGAATGTTATGGTCAAAGATCCAAAGAATAGTAAAGCTACACGCGTAGGATACAAAATGATTGGAGGCAAGAAAGTCCGCATCGCTAAAAAAAGCGGCCAAGAAATTTAATTGATATAAATATATGAAACATTTAACTGTAAAAGAAAAAGAAATAAGTGCTTTTGAAAAATTGAAAGGAACTTTCAATTACAAAAACGTAATGGCATCACCAAAATTAGTCAAAGTAGTGATCAACGTTGGTACTGGTACTATGGTCAAGAAAGACAAGAACAAAAATACTGCTGTATTAGATCGCATTATGAAAATCACTGGACAAAAGCCAGCACTCAAAGGTGCAAAGAAGTCTATCGCTTCTTTTAAAATCCGTATGGGTGACCCTGTAGGTGTGTCTGTTACACTGCGTGGTGCTCGTATGTATGCATTCCTTGAAAAGCTTTTCAATGTAGCCTTGCCTCGTACTAAAGACTTTCGTGGAGTCAACCGCACTATCGTGGACTCTATTGGCAACCTGACTCTCGGTATTAAAGAGCATACAATTTTCCCAGAAACTGCAGATGAAGATATCAAGGACGTTTTTGGTTTGGCTATAACTATCGTATCAACTTCTAAATCTAAAAAAGAAGGCCTAGCCTTCTTTGAACTCCTAGGCGTCCCTTTCAAAAAGGAAGACGAAAAGAAGAAGAAATAATTTGACTAATTTGGGAGGATTTGTTAGTATGGGAGTTAAGAGGAAATGTTTTGTTTAATCCGTTTTTCTCCTTAAGGGTCTATATTTTACTTAGCCTTTAAGAAAACAAACGTGATATTGCAAGACTAAAATCCTCATTATATTTATTTATGGCAAAAGCATCAGTATTAGCAAGAAATAAGAAAACACCAAAGTTTAGTACTCGACAGAAAAATCGATGTTTTCGATGTGGACGAGGTAATGGCTTTATGCGAGATTTCGGAGTTTGTCGTATTTGTTTCCGTGAGTTAGCCAACGAAGGTCATTTACCAGGGGTTAGAAAATCAAGTTGGTAGTTCGAGGAACTCTCAAGATAAAATAAATTTATGGATCAAATTTCAAACATGATAATAATGATAAAGAATGCAGGCAGAGCAAACAAAGAAACTGTTGTTTTTCCTTATTCCAAAATCAAAAATGCCATAGCTATGTGTCTCAAAAAAGAAGGTTATGTAGCTGATGTGGTAAAGAAAGTCAAAAAAGGGCACCCAGTACTCGAAGTCACCCTTGTTTATGAAGACAAGAAACCAAAGATTTATGAAGTTGACCGTATTTCCAAACAATCAAAGAGAGTTTATTTTGGTTTGAAAGATATCAATACAGTTCGTAACGGTACAGGTATTTTGGTTTTATCAACACCGAAAGGCATACTCTCTGGTAAGGAAGCTCGCAAACAACAAGTAGGCGGCGAAGCTTTGTTTAAAATGTGGTAGTTCGTAATTTCAATATAATAAATATAAAAATATATGAGTAGATTAGGCAAAAAAGAAATAGTTATACCAGCGGGAGTGAAAGTTTCTAAAGAAAACGATGTTTTGACTGTTGTTGGACCAAAAGGCACTTTGACCAAAATTTTTCGCGATGACATTAATATAGAAATAGGCACAGAGGACATAAAACTTTCCACGAAAAGAAATGACAAGTTCTCAAAAGCACTTTGGGGTACTTATGCTTCACATCTTTTGAATATGATAGCTGGCGTTCAAAATCCTTATATAAAGAAATTAATTCTAGAAGGAGTTGGTTTCAAGTCAGATGTCAAAGGAGTTGAACTTCATATGGCTCTAGGATTTTCTCATCCTGTTATTGTGGCTATACCAACAGGACTTACTGTGACTGCAGAGAAAAATATCATAACTGTGACCGGTATCGACAAAGAATTGGTTGGAAGTTTTACTGCATCAGTTCGCGCACTCAAGAAGGGTGAACCTTACAAAGGTAAAGGATTCCGTTATGAAAACGAAGTTATTAGACGAAAACAAGGAAAGAAAACTGCATAAAAATTATGATAAAGAAAACAGACAAAAGAATAAGATTAAAGAAGAAGATTCGATCAAAGATTTTTGGTGTTGCTACATTACCACGTCTTTCTGTATTCCGTTCTAACAAATTCATATATGCACAAATTATTAATGATGCTACAGGCAAGACTTTGGCTTCTGCATCTGATATCAAAATGACCAAAGGTACCAAATCCGAAAGAGCGAAAGAAATAGGTAAGAATATAGCCAAGAGTGCACTCGGTCTGAAAATATCACAAATTGTTTTTGATAGAAATGGTTTTAAATACACTGGACGTATTAAATTATTAGCTGATTCCGCCCGCGAAGGTGGTTTGAAATTTTAATTTTATTTTATGGATAATACTGAACAAAAAAAGAATACCAGACGCAGTTCATCTTTTGTAAAACCAAAGCCAGAATTTGACCAAAAGATCATCAGCATTCGTCGTGTTACTCGTGTGGTAGCAGGTGGACGCCGTTTTTCTTTCTCTGTAGCTTTAATAGCTGGAGACAGGAAGGGTTCTATAGGACTCGGTCTTGGTAAAGCAGGCGATACAGCTCTCGCTATAAACAAAGCATTGCGTAATGCAAAGAAAAATATGTTCAAATTGAATTTGAACAAGAATATGTCTTTGCCTCACGAAATAGAAGCCAAGTTTTCTAGTTGTAAAGTTGTTATTAATCCGAACAAAGGCCGTGGACTTGTGGCTGGTTCTGTTCTTCGTGATATTATGAAGCTATCAGGAGTTCGTGATGTTACAGGCAAGATTTTGTCCAAGAGTAAAAACAAACTCAATAATGCAAAAGCAGTCATGGATGCATTAAAGATGATTTCTTTAAAAAGAGGGGTAAAAGTTTTGGATATTGTTGATTCAAAGATAGTAGAAACTAAAGAAAATAATTAATTTTATGCAAATACACGAATTAAAAAGAAAAAATAAAAATAAAAAAGATCGCATAGTTGGTCGTGGTGGTAAGCACGCCAAGACTGCTGGACGTGGAGGCAAGGGTCAAACTGCGCGTGCTGGCAACAAACGCCGCCCAGAACTAAGAGACATTATCAAGAAGCTTCCAAAACTTCGTGGATATAAATTTAATTCTCGACACAAGATTCTTATATTAGATAAAGAAAAGGCAAAGATAGGCGATAGTAAAATTACCAAATTCTCTGAAATACGCAAAACTTTAGCGATAAAGGGTAAGAAAATAAAGATAAAATAAATAATAAAAATAATGAATAATTTTTTTAATAAAATAAAATTAGTTTGGAATGACTCTACCTTAAGGAACAAAGTTTTATTCGTTCTGGTTATGCTGGTTATTTTTAGACTTCTTTCTGCTATTCCTATACCAGGAATAGACACTTTGGCTTTGAACCGTTTCTTGTCCAACAATCAATTCTTTGGTATCTTGAACATTTTCTCTGGTGGTGGACTTTCCAATCTTTCTATCATAATGCTCGGTGTTGGTCCTTATATTACAGGTTCTATCATAATGCAACTTCTAACCATTATGGTACCAAAATTAAAACGGCTATATCACGAAGAAGGTGATGCTGGTAGAAAGAAATTCGCAATGTACTCTAGATATTTGACTGTGCCACTTGCTTTTATACAAGGTTATTCATTGTTAACTATCCTGGAAAGACAAGCTATATTGGTTGATCTCACTGCATTTGATAGAATTGTAAATTTGATTATTGTTGTGGCAGGAGCTGTTCTGGTTATGTGGATCGGCGAGCTTATTTCTGAGTTTGGTATCGGCAATGGTATGTCTTTGATTATATTCGCCGGGATAGTTTCTCAGATTCCTACAGAGGTTTCTCAAGCATTATTTACTTTTGATCCTTCTCAAATACCATATTTTGTATTATTTATTGTTGTGGGTATTCTGGTAATTGCGGGTGTAGTTATTGTTTCCGAAGCCGAGCGTCCTATACCTGTAACTTATGCTAAACAAAATCATGGAGGCAGACAAACAGGGGGAGGCAGTACTTATCTACCACTTCGCGTGAATCAAGCAGGAGTTATTCCTATTATTTTTGCTTTGTCTATATTGCTTTTCCCTCAACTCATCGGCAATGTTTTGTCTCAAGCAACTAATCCAACTCTACAAAAGATAGCCACAGCTTTGGCGAGTTTCACTCAGACTTCATTGCTCTACGGTGTATTGTATTTTATTCTTGTGTTTTTATTTACATATTTCTATACAGCCGTTACTTTTGACCCAGAAGCTCTTGCTACAAATTTACAAAAGAATGGGGCATTTATTCCAGGAATCCGTCCAGGCAAATCTACTTCAGAATATATTTCCAAAATATTAACTCGCATTACACTCTTCGGTGCAGTTTTCTTGGGTCTTATTGCTGTACTCCCTCTAATAATGCAATCCGTCACAGGTATTACGGCTTTGGCTTTAGGTGGTACTTCTATGCTTATCGTAGTCTCTGTAGTACTCGACCTCATCAAGAAAATAGATGCGCAAGTGTCTATGAGGGAATACTAAATAATAAATTAAAAAATCCTCGTAAGAGGATTTTTTAATTTATTTGATTTATGACTAAAAATATAGTATTCTTTGTCTATGGATTCAAAAGCTATTATATTTTTTGGAAGATCAGGTTGTGGCAAAGGCACTCAGGCTAAATTGCTCTCTCTATATCTCAAATCCAAAGGGAGGGAAGTATTATATATAGAAACTGGTAGTGCTTTTAGGGAGCTATCGACCGGCGCGGATTTAACTAGTATAAACATTAAAAATATCTTAAAAGAAGGGCATCTGATACCTGTATTTTTACCTATCTGGATATGGACTAATTTTCTAGTTAAGAATTTTACCGGCAACGAAGATATGATACTCGACGGTCTGTGTCGCAGATATGAGGAAGCTGTGGCTCTAGATTCTGCTTTTGATTTTTATAAGATAAAAAATCCAAATGTGATTTTGATTAATGTTTCTAAAGATTGGTCTTACACTAGAATGATGGAAAGAAGTAGATCAGATGATACACCAGAAAAAATACAAAACAGGCTAGGCTGGTATGAAAGAGATGTATTGCCTTCTATTGAATATTTTAAAACAAAAGAAGGATATAACTTCATAGAAATAAACGGTGAGCAAACAGTAGAAGCTGTGCACCAAGATATTATTAAAGCTTTGAATTAAAACTATAATTATGGAAGAAAATAAACAAGAAACAATTGTAATATCTTTGGGTGGATCATTGATTATTCCAGAAGAGATAGATGTAGAATTCTTAAAAGAGTTTAAAAATTTAATTTTATCGCAAGTAGCCAAAGATAAAAAATTTGTAATCATTACTGGTGGAGGAAAAATTTGTAGGAAATATCAAAATGTTGCAAAAGAATTAACTAATGCTAGTAGTATTGATTTGGATTGGATAGGAATAGCTTCACTCAAACTAAATGCAGAACTTTTACGAGTTATTTTCAATGAATTTGCTCATAGTGTTGTTATAGATAATTTTAATAATAAGTTTGAATTCGATAAACCTATAATAATAGGTTCCGCATATAAACCTGGACATAGCACGGACTGGGATGCAGTACTCGCTGCTAAACAATTGGGAGCAAAAAAGATTTTAAACCTTTCGAACATTGACTATGCTTATGACAAAGACCCAAATAAATTCTCTGATGCAAAGAAAATAGAAAATATTTCTTGGACAGAATATCGAGAACTAATCCCAAAAGAATGGAACCCAGGACTTTCTACTCCTTTTGACCCGATAGCATCACAAAATGCAGAAGAGAATAATATAGAAGTTGCCATTTTGAATGGTAAAAATATTTATAATTTAGAAAAATGTTTGGATGATGAGGAATTTATCGGAACAAGAATTTTTTAAATAAAACATATGAGCATAATTATAAAAACAAATAAAGAAATAGAAATACTACGGGAAGGGGGCAGACGGCTGGCTATTGTTTTGTATAAAGTCAAAGACATTGTAGTGCCAGGTGTTAGCACCAAAGAGCTTGATGACTATGCATACAAATTAATCAAAGAACTTGGCGACGAACCTGCATTTCTAAACTATCAACCCGAAGGTGCAGATTGTCCTTTTCCTGCTTCTTTGTGTACTTCGGTCAATGAAGAGGTGGTTCATGGAATACCGAAAGAGGATAAAATTCTGAAAGAAGGGGATATTATTTCTATCGATTTAGGACTCAAGCATCAAGGTATGTTTACTGATATGGCTCTTACTGTAGCGGTGGGTGAAATAAGTAATGGCAACAAAAAGTTATTGGAAACCACCGAACGAGCACTTCATGTTGGTATATCTGTCGCACAAGGTGGCAACAAAACAGGTGATATAGGCCATGCAATAGAAGGATATGTAAAACCTCATCGTTATGGCATAGTGGAAGTGCTCTCAGGTCATGGAGTTGGTAAATATATTCATGAAGATCCTTATATACCGAATTTTGGTAAAGCAAATACTGGGGTCAAACTCGTCCCTGGTATGGTAGTGGCTATCGAACCAATGCTCAACAATGGAACTAAAAATGTGACTCTAGATGATGATGGTTATACTTTCAAAACAGCCGATGGTAAAAAAAGCGCTCATTTTGAACACACCATCCTCATCACCGACGGCGAACCGGAGATTCTAACAAGAATTTATAACCCAGTTTAATATTATTCTGCTATCATATAAAAAAAGTAGATATTGTATTGTATTGCCTAATAAACACGGCCGCGTGTATTAAGAGATAAGGTTTTTTAGTTTTCCAGGTGTACTTGACAATACCCCCTAGGGGGTATATACTTAAAATATGAAAACAAATAAGGATAAATTGGTGCGTAGACTCAAGATTGTAGAGGGGCAGGTCAGGGGCCTGCAGGATATGATAAAGAATGACAAATATTGTATAGATGTCATTACTCAAACTTCTGCTATAAAGCAAGCTCTTTCCAATGTGGAGGACATATTGATGGAAGGGCACCTCGGGCACTGTGTCATCAATCAGATTAAAAATGGGCAGACAGACAAAGCCAAAAATGAAATCTTGAAAGTTTATCAACTTAAGAGAAAATAATTTTAAAAATATATGAAAAACAAATGTGAAAAATGCAATATGGACGGGGAATATATGAAAGTAGATGATGCTAGAACAACTCATTATTTTTGTGATCACCACAAGGTTGAGGGGGCGACAAAGATAGATATAGCAAATAGTATGGTCAATATAAAACAAGAATCTAAATTAAAAAAATTTCTACCGATTATTATCATTTTTTCTGTGATAATTTTATCCACTAGTATCGCCGTATATATACACGGCTTTACTTTGGAATTCACAATGCGAATGATGATGGGCTTATTCTTTTTGATTTTTGGTTTGTTTAAGATTTTTAATTTGAGTGCTTTTGCCGATGCTTACAGTACTTATGACCTCATAGCTATGCGTTCTAGCGTATATGGTTTTATTTACCCTTTTTTAGAATTAATGTTAGCCTTACTTTATTTTATTAACGTTGGTGGAATTTACCGTGATATATTCACTTTAGTTTTGATGTTGGTTAGTGCATGGGGTGTTTACCAAAAAATTAAACAAAAAGAAGAAGTACCTTGTGCTTGTCTAGGCATGGTATTTAAGTTGCCGATGACATGGATTACATTAGTTGAGAATCTCATAATGGCGCTAGAGGCTCTTGTGATGATTATTATTAGTTTTAATTTATAAAAATAATATGAAAAATAAAAATATTTTATATGCGGTAGGAGGTTTGGTTATTGGTTTAGTTCTTTCAGGGAGTTTTTGTTTTTTAAATCATCATAGGGGTTTTGATGATGATTATGGTATGATGCATAAAATGTCTAATGGTTCTATTATGACAAATAATTCTATGGATATGAACGCAATGATGGAAAGTATGAATAAGGTCCTTGATGGTAAGACTGGAGATGATTTTGATAAAGCTTTTATTTCAGAAATGATTATTCATCATGAAGGAGCTGTGAAAATGGCTGAGAAAGTACTCCAAACTTCTAAAAGACCAGAGTTATTAAAGCTCGCAAATGATATTATAATAGCACAGTCAAAAGAAATAGGAATGATGAAGGATTGGCAAAAGGCTTGGTTTGTGAAATAGTTTGAAGTTCAATAAAAAGATGTCAACGAATAATGTTGACATCTTTTTATTTTCTCACTGTCAATATATTTTATTTTTATGTATAATATATGTAATGAATCCGTCATTTTTAAAAGAAATGCCGAAGTTTAAAACTCCAGAAGAGGAGCTTACTTTTTTGCGTGAGCATGTTATTCAAAAAGAAAAAGAATTGCAAAGCAAAGGACATTTTGAACATGAAATAACTCTTGTAGCTGATGGTGTTTTAAAAGAATATAAAAACATTCCAGCCGAGAGTGTGATGCATTCCACTAATATATTAACCCACAAAGAAACTGAAAAGATTGTTTTAAAATTAAAGCCTGAATCTCATGATGTTACGATGGAAGAGCTATTGGGTTTGGCTATTACTAAAGGTATTAGGAATGCTGTCTCTGTTGTAGAGAGTATGAACAATCCTCATATAGATGATGACTTTCATCGACTTTTAATTCAATATTTAAAAAATGAAGGAGTTCCTATAGATTTCAAAGAAGGTTCTGCATTACACAAGTCTCTCAATATGACTCTTTTTGAAGTGACATTACCTCCTAAAGAATCCGAAAACGAAAAAGGATTCAAAGAATTCATTGGTGCTATGGAACAGTTCTATGCTGGTATGCAGTCTATAGCGTTGGATAAAAATAATATTAAAGAAAATTATTTTACACTCGAGGTAGCTTTGGGCAGTGGTACTGATGAAGTTGTGGTATATGCTGGCATACCGAATAAACACATTACTCTTTTCGAAAAACAAATTTCGTCATTTTATCAAGATGCTAAAATTCGCGAAGTCTCCGATGACTACAATATTTTTAATGAGAATGGTGTATCTGTCGGAGCATATGCTAGC
>JALYOD010000049.1 GCA_030857065.1 bacterium
GCATAGTAGATCCAAAGAAAATAAAAAAAGCCATAAAAGACAATACTATTCTTGTATCAGTAATGTATGCCAATAATGAAATAGGCACCATCCAACCCATAAAAGAAATTGCAAAAGAAATAAGACATTGGAAAAAGAATAAAAATACAAATTTTAAAGACAGATCTATGTTTCCATTCTTTCATATAGATGCTGTTCAAGCTGTAAATTATTTAGATTTGAACGTCGAACAATTAGGTATAGATATGATGACTTTGTCTGGATCTAAAATAGAAAATTCATCCAAAGTTGGTTTATTATATAAAAGACGTAATGTGATATTGGCACCAATATATGGTGGAGGCAATCAAGAACAAGGTATTCGCCCTGGTACTGTGGATGCAGCAAATATTGTTTTATTTGTAGAAGCTTTAATCAAAACACAAAAATTAAAAACAAAAGAAACAAAAAGACTCACAAAACTTCGTGATTATTTTATTTCTAAATTAGTGTCAAGGACCGTCCTTGACACGGAGGTAAAAATAAATGGGGATTTGGCAAATAGATTACCGAATAATGTGAATATTACAATAGCGAACATTCCTAGTGACCTGTTGGTCTTGGAGCTCGATGCTCGTGGAGTATATGTGTCATCAAAGAGCGCGTGCAAGATGGGTGATGGTAAAGCTTCGCATGTTATAAACGCAATAAATAAAACAAAAGAAAAGGCAAATAAAGAAACAGATGGGTCACTGCGATTTTCTTTCGGACGGCATACCACTAAAATTGAAATAAATTACGTTATAAAATCCTTGCAAGATATTTTGCAAAAATTAAAAAAATGGTATAATTAACCTATGGATGTAAAAGAATTAAACAAATCACAATTGATACTGCTTTCCATACTGCTTTCCTTTGTAGTTTCTATTGCTACAGGCATAGCCACAGTGGCGCTTTTGCAGAATACTCCAGAATCTGTCACTTTACCTATAAATCGCGTAGTTCAAAGAACTGTAGAAAAAGTTGTGCCATCTATCATTACCAATGACATTCTTTCTAATGATGAAAAGAAATTGTTAGAAGAATTAAAAGCCATCAAGCCTTTGACCGTGAGCTTATTTCTAAAAGTTGACAAAGACGATGGTAGCGAAGACAAAATATTAGGCACGGGTTTGTTTCTAGGGGATAACAAAGTCGTGATAGCGTCTGTTATACCCAAAGCTAAAGACGGTGAAGTTTATGTAGTCAAAAGTGTTTTAGGGGAACAAATAATTGCAACAATGACACAAGAAAAAGATTTTACCGTCATAGAACTATCTAAAAAGGAAATACAAATAGAAGTACCTAAAAAAGAAGAGCCCAAAGTCGACGAACCTAACAAAGATACCACCTCTAATCCACCACTATAAATAATATGCCACCATTAAATAGATTTACAACTAAATCAAAAGAAGCCATAAAGCGCGCACATGAGCTGGCTATTGAGCGTGGGCAGAACCACGTGTCCTCACTTCATTTATTAGCATCACTTCTCTTGCAAGAAGAGTCTATGGTGAATTCTATTTTAGACAAATTAGAAATCGACACTATGTTGTTGACTGATTCAGTATTAGAAATGATAGAATCTCCAGAATCTGCTAGCACTCTTTCTCCATCATATCAAATATATTTAAATCCAGATTTGGCACAAGCCATAGAACATTCTTTAAAATTAGCAGAAAATATGAAAGATGATTTTGTTTCCACAGAACATCTGTTCTTGGCAATGCTAGATATAGCTAGTGAAGCACGCGAGACTTTGTCGCGTTTTCGAATCCAAAAAGAATTGGTTATAAAAGTTTTAGAAGAATTACGCAATCAAAATATCACTGATGTAACTGAAACAAAAAAATTCAAGCTCCTTGTTAAATATACTCGCAACTTAACGAAACTCGCAAAAGAAGACAAACTCGATCCAGTCATAGGTCGTGATACCGAAATCATGCGCATTATGCAAATTCTTTCTCGTCGCACAAAGAATAATCCAATATTAATAGGAGAGGCTGGCACAGGCAAGACTGCCGTTGTGGAAGGATTGGCTCAGATGATAAACAAAGGCAATGTGCCTGAGAGCTTGAAGGATAAAGAACTTGTGTCCCTTGATCTAGGATCACTTATTGCTGGTACTAAATATAGAGGGGAATTTGAAGAAAGGTTGAAAGGTATAATGAAAGAAATAGAACGAGCGAGTGGTAAAATAATTCTTTTTATTGACGAAATTCATACTATTGTCGGAGCAGGAGGAGCAGAAGGTACGATGGATGCATCGAATATGCTAAAGCCAGCACTCGCTCGTGGTGAGTTGCGTGCTATTGGTGCGACTACTCTTCGTGAGTATCAAAAACACATTGAAAAGGATCCTGCTCTTGCAAGACGTTTTCAACCTGTTTATATAGACGAACCTTCTATAGAAGATGCGGTGACTATCCTTCGTGGACTAAAAGAAAAATACGAGATTTTCCATGGTGTACGTATTACAGATGATGCCATAGTTTCTGCGGTAAATTTGTCTTCTAGATACATTACTAATAGATTTTTGCCAGACAAAGCTGTGGACTTGATAGACGAAGCATCCTCATCTTTAAAAATAGCTTTGGAGAACAAACCTCCAGTACTAGAAGAAGCACATAGGAAAATAATGCGTTTAGAAATAGAAAAAGAAGCATTAAAAAAAGAGAGTAGTTTAGAAGACATAGAGCACATTAAACAAAAAGAATTAAAAAATCGCATTAAAGAAATAGAAAAAGAAATAGCAAACTTGCATGAAAAAACCAAAGAAATAGAACTGAAATGGAATAATGAAAAGTCTATAGTTATAGAAATTCGCTCAATTAAAAAAGAGTTAGAATCTATGCGTCTTTTAGCAGAAGATGCCGAAATGCGTGTAGACTTGGCAGAAGCAGCAGAAATAAGATATGGCAAAATTCCTAAACTCAAAAAAGATTTAGAAGATAAGCTTATTCGATTAAAGAAACTTCAAAAATCTCGCAAAATCCTAAAAGAAGAAATAAATTCTGAAGACATAGCCGAAGTTGTCGCTAGATGGACGGGTATTCCACTGACCAAAATGCTAGAACAAGAGCGTGAAAAATTAGAAAAGATGGAAGGTGAACTCAATAAAAGAGTTGTGGGGCAAAATGAAGCTATTTCTCGTATTTCTAATGTAATACGCAGAAGCCGAGCAGGTATTGGTGATCCAAATCGTCCAATAGGTTCTTTTATATTCTTGGGTCCGACTGGAGTTGGTAAAACCGAGCTTACCAAAGCACTCGCGCAATTTATGTTCAATGATGATCGCGCATTGATACGCGTAGATATGAGTGAGTATATGGAGCGTCATAGCATATCCAAACTTGTCGGTTCACCCCCTGGGTATGTAGGTCATGATGAGGCAGGACAATTGACCGAAGCAGTAAGACATCGACCATATTCTGTTATACTTTTTGATGAAGTCGAAAAAGCTCATCCTGAAGTTTTTAATATTTTGTTGCAATTGATTGATGAAGGACGTATGACAGATGGCAAGGGTAGAGTGGTTAATTTTAAAAATACTATCATTATCCTTACTTCCAATATTGGATCACAATTCATCGACAAGATGGAGTCTGTTGGTTTTTCTAATAATGGCGCGTTGCAAGATTATGCTCAAATGAAAGACAAAGTTATGGAATCCTTAAAAGATCATTTTCGTCCAGAGTTTATAAATCGTTTGGATGAAATTATCGTTTTCGATGTGTTGTCCAAAGAAGCCATAAAAGAAATAGTGAATTTGCGTGTAAAGGTAGTAGAAGACAGGCTTTTTTCTAAAGGTATATATTTGAATATTTCAAATTCTGCCTTAGAATATTTAGCACGTGAGGGTTATGATCCGCATTTTGGCGCAAGACCGCTCAATAGAGTGATACAAAACAAAATCTTAAATCCTGTGGCTACATTTATCATCTCAAATGGGGTGAAGAAAGGTGACACTGTGTATGTCACTACCAAAGGTGACGAACTACTGATAGAAGCCAAAAAGGGAAGTCGTAAAATAAAAAGCACTTTGAATTTAAACACTATAAAAAATAAAAACATTTAGAACACTTGATGTAGATAAAATAAAAAAGTAGGAATTTGGATTACAAATTCCTACCGTGGTGTATGAAAGGTATTACATTACTAACCTTCCTTGTGTTACTACTTCATCTAAAATCTTGCGATTTTGCAAGAAGAACTCTTTTAAGAAAATGGGATCATTTTTATGAAACTTCGCCCATATTTCTTTCTTGGTTTCATTTTCCCAAGATGATCTTTCTTTTTGATGCTCTTCTTCTAATATCTTTTCTCTTTCAGCCCAGTCTTTAGTTTCTTCATCATACACGTCTTTTCTGAGTTCTAGCTTTTCTTGTTTAATAAAAGCAAGTCTTTCACTTGCTAGCATTGCACCTATGAAGAAGAACATAAAAATACTAAAGCCAGCACAAAGCGTTGCTACAATGCCGGTTGCTATTACATCCGCAAACCAAAAAGAAAATCCATGAACTTCAGGTATCCAATCTAGAAATAATAATATTACTTCTAGGAGTATTGTCACCATTAATAAACGATACAACTGTCTAAATTTTTCTGAATACTTATACATTCCTATTATGTATATACTAAATATAGTAATACTTCCTGTTGTAAACAGGAGTAAAACATATATTTCATTAGTTTGTGTATCAAAAACAAATTGATACAACAAAAAAATAAGAGATAATAAAGAAAAAATGATTATTGTTTTCATATTAATATTTTTTTAAGTTTTAAGGAAGTGTAAGATTTAAATTTTATTCTCCAAAATACTACACAATAATAAGCATTTTGTCAAATAAAAAATGGATTAGTCTATGATAAAACCAATCCATCTATTAAATAGATAGAATTTTCTATCTATTTAATCTTAAAATTTCTGTGATTTTTTGAAGGTAATCTTTACCTTTGCCTGCATCGCGAGAAACATGAGGAATGTCTTTTTCTGATTTAGATATTTCAGAAAAAAGATTTCCTATAAAAAATCCAATTAGTAAACCGAGTATTAGCATATAATTTGTTTTAAAGATTTAAGAATTTGTATCCTATATTTTATACTCCTATTTTTTGATGCAGTCAAATTTTTTATGTGTAAATCTCAATAGAATAAAATGAGTAGCAAAAAATTATTTTTGTGTTATATTGTATGGATATGCGTCGGTGGTAGAGTGGTCAATTACAACAGACTGTAAATCTGTCGCCTCCGGGCTACGAAGGTTCGAATCCTTCCCGACGCACAAAAACTCCTTTGGGGGTTTACTATTTGCCTTATACATTTATATATGGTATTCTTTTTAAATAAAGCCGGTCGGCTTTTTTTGTTTAACTTAAATAAATTTATAAATAAAATTTTAAAATAGAAAAAATATGGAAATCAGGAATATAGCGATAATAGCACACGTGGACCACGGCAAAACAACTCTTACTGATGCGCTTATGAAGCAAAATGGTGGAATTCAAGAGGAAGGTTTGTCTATGGATTCAAACGCGATTGAAAAAGAGCGTGGTATTACTATATATTCCAAAAACACTTCCATTTATTACAAAGATACAAAAATCAATATTGTGGATACTCCTGGTCACGCGGACTTTGGTAGTGAAGTAGAGCGTGTATTGCGTGCGGTAGATTCTGTGTTATTGCTTGTGGATGCAGTAGAAGGTCCAATGCCACAAACAAGATTTGTTCTAAAAAAATCTTTAGAACTCGGTTTGCATCCTATGGTAATCATAAACAAAATAGATAAACCCGCTTCAGACATTGCTCGTGTGCATGATGAAATATTGGAGTTGTTTATCGAGCTCGGTGCTACTGATGCACAGACAGATTTTGAAACTATTTATGCTATAGGTCGTGAAGGCAAAGCATTCCTCAAAGTTGGAGATGATTCGCAAGACCTTTCACCACTCTTAGACAAGATTTTAGAAAAAGTTCCTGTTGCAAATAAAAATGAAAATGAAAAACTTTCTGCTCAGGTTTTCAACCTAGCATATGACAACTTTTTGGGCCGTATGGCTATTTGTCGTATTTATTCTGGTAAATTAGTAGCAGGAAGTAAAGTTTTTGTTAAAAATGATGATAAAATCCGAGAAGGTAAAATAACAAAGCTTTTCACTTTTGAAGGTATTAGTCGCAAAGATGTAGCTGAAGCTACCACAGGTGACATAGCATTACTCGCCGGTATTCCCGACATCTTCATCGGTGAGACTATTTGTATTGATCAAGATACAGAAGCACTGCCTCATATAGCTATCGACGAACCAACATTGTCATTGAACTTTTTAGTCAACGATTCTCCTTTTGCTGGAAAAGAAGGCAAATTCGTTACATCAAGACAAATAAAAGAAAGACTTGAAAAAGAATTAGAAATAAATGTTGGGCTCAAAATAGACTTCTCTCCTGAACAAGGTGATAACTCCGGCCCATCATTTTTCAAAGTATATGGTAGAGGCGAATTGCACATTGCAGTGTTACTGGAGAATATGCGTCGCGAAGGTTTTGAAATGCAAGTATCTCAACCAGAGGTTATTATTCATGAAGAGGGTGGTGTCAAAACAGAGCCTTATGAAGAATTGGTAATAGATGTGTCAATGGAATACTCTGGTGGTGTAATAGAGAAGATGGGCAAAAGAAGGGGTATTATGAAAAACATGACAGAGAAAGAAGGTATAGCTCGTGTAATATTCGAGATACCAACTCGAGGATTATTAGGATATAGAGGGGAATTCATCATAGATACGAAAGGCGAGGGTATTATGTCTTCACGCTTTATCGGCTTCCAAGCATACGCAGGTGAGATAAACAAAAGAGAGTATGGTTCTATGACTTCTATGGTCAAAGGTATGGCAGTTACCTTTGCCCTTGCAAATTTACAAGAACGTGGTATACTGTATGTAGAACACGGCACAGAAGTATATGAAGGTATGGTTTTGGGTAATGTTTTGAAAGGCGAAGATATGGCAGTCAATCCTTGCAAAGGAAAGCAATTGACCAACATGCGCGCCTCAGGAACTGACGAAACCTTGTATCTAAAGCCTGCTTTTATCCTTTCTATTGAGAGAGGTCTTGAAGTAATGAATGCAGATGAGTATTTAGAGATCACTCCATTGTCTGTACGTTTACGCAAAAAGTATTTGACCGAGATAGATCGTGTTAAGGCAAGTAGAAAAAGTTAGTATATTGGTCTATAAATTTGACTTAACATATATTATCTGTATAATTAAAATAGTAGAAAATTATTTTTTAAACTTAAAACAATATCTTAAAAATTTATGTCAACAGTAACATTCAAACCAAAACAAATTACTAAGAAAATTACATCTAATTTACATGATCGCGCTCGCGATGTCATAGTCAATCGTTTTGGACTAGGTTCAGAAACCGAAAAAAAAACTCTAGAAGATATAGGTAAAAAATACGGCATCACCCGAGAACGCGTAAGACAAATAGAGGAATCTGCCCTCAATATGATAAAGAAATCAGACGTGTATAAAATAGAGCACGCTGTTTTTGAAGAAATAAAACAATTGATGCACTCTCTAGGAGGAATAATATCTGAACATGATTTATTAAATCATATCTCTAAAGATAAAGTGACCCAAAATCACATACATTTCTATCTAGTATTAGGAGATCATTTCAAAAAACACCGCGAAGACGATCATTTCAAAACTCGTTGGAGTGTAGATGACGAACTCTCTCTTAAAGTTCACGATGCTTTGAAAAAGTTACTTGCATCTTTGAAAGACGAAGATCTTTTGCCAGAAACAGAAATGATAAAGAAGTTCTTAGATCATTTGAAAGATGTTGCTGAAATATAT
>JALYOD010000055.1 GCA_030857065.1 bacterium
CTTTGATGCTCGCACTATGTGCAATAATGTTGTTTTGTCTATCATAAATTCATAATAACACATTGCAATATAAAGATAAAATGCTATTATAAACAAATGATAAAAAGCATAATAAATACAAAAAACATAAACGATGCAGATGTAGTCATCCTTTCTGCTTCGTATGACAAAACAGCTTCTTCGCAACTAGGCACCGTATATGGACCCAAAGCAGTGGTGAAGTCTTTGAATACCCAAATAGAATTCTTTGACCGCAAATCAAAAAAGGAAATGACCGACCACATCAATACTGCACACGTAGATTTAGGTAATTTGAACAAATTTAGCCCAAAACAAACTTTTGAAAAGATAAATAAAAAAGCCAAAGAACTCATAGCAAAAGACAAATTTATTTTCCTCTTGGGAGGTGAACACTCAGTATCTGTAGGGGTCTTCGATGCAATGATGAATAAATACAATCCCAAAGATGTTACTATCCTTCATATAGATGCACACTGCGATCTACGCTACGATGACTCTGACTACAATTCCAAGAATCCCTCTAAATACGCACACTCTGCTGTAATGCGTCGCGCGAGTGAGATGGGCTACCCTTTAGTCCAAGTTGGCATCCGTACATACTCTAAAGATGAATATGAATATTTCAATACTAAAAAAAATAATGTAAAAGTATTTGAATGGTCCTACCCTGCCAAAAAGCCCGAAAAAGAAACTATCCTAAAATCAATAAAAACAAAATATTTATATATATCTATCGACGTAGATGGCTTCGACCCATCAGTAATGCCGGGCACTGGCACACCTGTACCAGGTGGACTCAAATGGAATTATGGTATGAAGCTCCTCATGAGTGCTGTAAATAAAAAAGGCACCATGCTAATAGGTGCTGACATCGTAGAAGTTTCTCCTCAACCTCATACCACCATCACCGAATACGCTTCCGCTCAACTCCTCTACAACATCATAACTGAGAAGTTTAAAAATAAAAGCAAAAAATAGAAATAAAAAAACCCTAGTCAATATAACATAGGGTTTATTCGATTTTTTATTTTTTTAAAAATATATCGAGCTCCCATAAATGGGCTCAAGAAAATTTGGAAAATTAAATGTTTTATAAACAAATAAAAGATAATAATAATCCCAATTGGTTTTAATAGCCAGTGAAATTCCATAACAATTTGTTCCCACATAAATGAGATATTTATGAAAATTAAATTCAAATCCCATAGTTCATAGAAAAAACTTTTTTTCATTTCTTAAATTTTTTTTGAAGAAAAAATACTCTAATATTTTATATCACATATAAAATAAAATAGCAAGCCCAGAAAAGGCTTGCTAAATAAGGGCTATTTGTTTATTTATTTACTATAAAAACTGACATCTGTAGGCTACCCTAGATTCCCTCCTTTTTGAGCTCTTCTATAAGCTCGCGGGAACGGCGAGAGATTTTGGAAGGGAGTTTGATTTGGAGGTTTATTAACAAATCTCCACGTTTGGTTTTAGACACAGGTACACCTTTACCTTTGACGCGCAGTATTTCATTGATACTCACGCCTTCAGGAATTTCTATTTCTACATTGCCGTCAAGGGTTTCTATTTTGTGTTTTGTTCCGAGTAATGCATCAGAGAGTTTCAAATGGAGATCCATCACTAGATCAGGACCTTCGCGTTTAAATACAGGGTGCCTTGTCACATTGATTTTGATATACAAGTCGCCAGAGGTGCCTTGGCTTATGGCCTCGCCCATACCTGTCATTCTGACCATTTCACCATCACGAATGCCCGCTGGAACATTGATGGTTATCTCTTCTTCTTTGCGCAATACACCTTTACCATGACACGATACACACAAGTCTTTTGGAACTTCACCTCTACCCATACAATGGTCGCAAATTTTTGTATTTTGAATAGTTCCTAAAATGGTCTTTTTTAATTCACGAATTTTGCCTTGACCATTGCAAGTTTTGCAAGTTTCCATCTTGGTACCTATCTTTGCACCAGAGCCACTGCAAATAGTACAATTAGAAGTCTTGGTTAGTAATACTTTGCGTGTAATTCCAAAAATAGAATCTGCAAAAGATATTTGTATTTCGGTAGATATATCTCGTCCACGACGAGCTTGGGCTCGGCCTCCACCACCGAAGAAGTCTGAGAATATGTCATTGAGGTCGAATTCCATTCCTCCTCCATTTTGGAAACCTGAGAAATCAAAACCTTCAAATCCTCCCATATTTTCATAACCAGCACCGTATTGGTCATATTTTGCCCTCTTTCCATCGTCTGATAGAGTCTGGTATGCTTCGTTGACTTCTTTGAATTTCTTCTCATCTCCTTCCTTCTTGTCAGGGTGATATTTGTGCGCGAGCTTGTAAAAAGCCTTTTTTATATCGTCTTTTGAGGCTCCTTTATTAATACCCAATATTGTGTAGTAGTCTTTTGACATAAAATATATATTAACAAAAATTCAAAGAAAAATCAAAATTTTATATCATCGGCTCGGCTTCTGATTTTTTTGTATCTATTTCTTCTGTATTCTTTTCAGCATTTTCTTCTTGGCTCTCTTCTTCATTATTTGAAGTATCTTTTATTTTATTTTTCTTGCCTGAAATAGCAGACTTTTCCTCAGCACTACGGATGATAGTAGACTCTTCTTCTTCGATGAGTCTTTGAGCATCATCTTTGGCTATAGCAAATTTGCGACGAGAAGCATCCATTATCTCTTCTCTATATGATTGGTGAGTCGGTGGTAATATTCGCAAAGTCTCAGCAGAAAATGGATCATAACTTTCTCCATTGATTGTCATTTTGATATAGAACTCGCCTACTGCTAGATTGATCATGTCTTTGACTCCAAAAAGCGGATCGAATTCGGGCTTGAGACGTGTAGCATCTTCACCGCCCACACGAAAAGAAATAATAGATCCGACATTACCTAGGATAGATTGGTAAATTTTGGGTTGAATTTGACCGACGTATTGGTGTGCCATAGTGAGGTTCAGTCCATATTTGCGAGCCTCTGACAGAATGTTTTCAAATGTTTGCGTCACAACATTTTGAAACTCATCTACGTATAAATAAAAGTCTTTACGATTACGCTCAGCTATATGAGCGCGCTCCATACCGGCTTGTTTGATCTTGGTCAAAAACATCGAGCCAAAGAATGAAGAGTTTTCTTCACCGATTTTTCCTTTAGACAAATTAATCAATATAATTTTCTGCTCGTTCATAAGTGTCGAGATGTCTATTTTATTTTCTTTTTGTCCGAAAATGTTTCGGAGTAGTGGGTCAGAGAGGAATTGACCGAGTTTGTTGACGAGAGGTATGATGGCATCTGTGTCGAACTTCTCAGACCAGTCGGCGAATTCGATAGCGAAGAATCTTTTGACCATATCATCTTGAATGTATTCCACTACTTTCTGACGGTAGTTACGGTCGGTAAGCATTGATATCATTCCACGCATTGTGGCATATGGATAGTCTAGTAATGCGAGACATGTAAAACGAAAAACGTGCTCCAAACGCGGAGTCCAGTTGGCACCGAATTGCTTTTGGAAGACTTCGATCAAACCCTGAGTAAGTTGAAACTTAAACATAGGGTCCACATTGGCCAATGGATTAAAAGACGCCGGGAAATTAACATCAGAAGGGTCTATAATGCAGACATCTTCTATGCGTTCTTTGGGTATGTAGTCGAGCATCGAATCTATAACATCACCGTGTGGGTCGATAAGGCAAAGCCCATGACCATAGGTAATGTCTTGTCTTAAAAATAATTCCAAAAGTTTAGTCTTACCTACGCCGGACTTACCGATGATATACAGATGACGTCGTCGGTCTACACGCTTGAAACCAAAAATAAATTTCTTTTCTTCGAGTGCTGCTACATAATTCGTCCGTCCGATGAAAGACACCTCTTCGGGTTTGACTTTGCCAAAGACTGGAAGCTCTGGTGGAGGTGGTCCGTATTTTATTATTTGAACTCGATTTGGTTTTGCCATACTAATATTTTAACACAAAAAGAATGTTTTGTGTTTAACAAATTTAAGTGTATTATACATAGATGAAATTACATAGATTCATCGGGAATTTTAATTTAAATAAAGATGAAATAGCGATCATCAATCCTGAAAATATCAAGCAAATAAAGGGTGTTTTACGATTAGCAATTGGTGACCATCTCATACTCTGTGATGGTATGGGCACAGAAAAAGAGGTAGAAATATTAGAAATAAACAGAGATTTGATAAATACAAAATTTATAAAGAAATTCGAAAACAAAGAACCGAATAGGAAAGTGTCGCTATATCTAGCAGTTCTGAAAAAAGAAAACTTCGAACTAGCCGTACAAAAAGCCGTGGAATGCGGAGTCTTTGAAATAATCCCAGTTATCACAGAACGCACAATCAAAACAGGATTGAATATGGAAAGATTGAATAAAATAATCCTTGAAGCAAGCGAGCAATCAGGGAGAACCACTCTGCCTAAACTTTATGAAATAATGCATTTTGAAGACGCAATTAAAGATGGTGTAAAAAATGAAATAAAAAAATTCTATGATTTAGTAGAAAATTCTGATGAAAATAAGGGAGGAAAGAGCGGAGGCAATTCCTCCGCCCTTCTTTGCGGAAGACCGGCTTCCGCAACTTTCGTGAAAAATGTTAGTATTTTTATTGGACCTGAAGGTGGTTTTAGTAAAGACGAAAACACCCAAGCACAAAAACATGGCTATATCATCGCCTCTTTAGGGACTTTGACATTAAGAGGCGAAACAGCTGCCATGGTGGCTACACACCTTGCAGTAAATAATTTTTAATTCTTTCTATATTTAAAAACTAAAAATGTATTAATAGCTGTGACTAAGAAACTCAAAGTATTAGAAAACAAAATACTATAATTCTGGTGAATATATGCGTCAGTCATAATTATGAGTACTGCTACACAAGTGAGCAAATACATCCATATGCTGATGTCTTTGGATCTTTTGGTGCGCAAAAGCTTTATCATTTGTGGTATGCCAGAAATAAGAAACAAAATCCCCGGCAAATAAAATATAAAGTCTAGTATATTCATAATTTAATTAATTTTCTTCTTCTAATATCTTGCGTAATACTTCTTCCGGTACTTCTTTGACTGTATTTACCGGTGGTGTGGGTGGATTAGGATGTGAAGGTGTCGGATTTTGCGGAAGCCGGTCTTTCGCAGATTTTATTGATATAGGTGTTGGTTTAGGTATTTGTGGAACAGGTGTTGGAATTACTGTTACTACTTTTTCTTCAGTCTTCTGCGCAGAGAGTATAGCATTCTTTAATGCACTCATCCTGTCTTCCGTAGCTCCACGGTCTTTGGAATTATTGATTGAGGGTGTTGGAGGAGTTTTCAAAGTATTAATAGACACAGGAGCTGGCTCTAGAGTTTTATTTTCTGACAAAGTCTTGTTTAATATTTCTTTCAAAGCCAAATTCTCTTCTGGTTTATTCTTAGGGATAAATTTTGGAGTATTGTTTGTGTTTAGAGGTCTTGATTTTAATGATCCAGCTAAATCAGAATTTAGAACTTTTTTAATATTTGAAATAACGTTAATGGGTTTATTTATATTATTAAAAGTTTTTGGTGGAATATTTGGAGCATTTGTTTTGTTAGCTGTGACTGATTTTGGTATTTCTTTTAGAGAGGAACTAGCTTGACCATTGTCAGTAAATTCAATACCTAAGTCAGCAAGAGGTTTGTAGAACTTGCCTTCATCTTGTTTGACTTGATTCATAGAGCCTTTGATTGGAACTAATTCACCGGACTTCATCTTGGCTATACAATCTCTACAATACACTGACCTACCCGGCGTAGGTTCGAATGGAACAAAGGTTTCCTTTTTACAAATAGAACATTGGACTTTAAACTTTTCTGAATTTTGAGAATTATTATCATCCCCCAATGACATACCACTCCAATTATTGATCTCTCTTTCTACTTCTTCTTTGGTTCTACAATAAAGTTTGCGAGAAGATTGGATGACTTCTTCTTCTATTATTTTGTCGCCACCTTTGACCATCGGGGCTAAAGTCTTTGCAGAAAATGGACGCGATGTAATGCCGTCTATCATAAGCTTGAGATATATTTTAAAGTTTGGTAAGTTCACTATGTCTTCTGGGACGAATTCTGGAGCAAATTCTTTCTCAAGGAAATCTGCATCATCTGCTCCCACACGGAAAACTATCATAGTACCCACGTTACCAAAAATAGAGTCACGCATAGCAGAGGACTCTTTGGTTACGAGCTGAGCTGTGTATTGGTGAGCCACGGTCAAATTTAGACGATATTTGCGAGCTTCCGAAAGAATAGAAGCAAAAGAATCCGTCACGAAGTTTTGAAATTCGTCGACATATAGATAAAAGTCTTTGCGCTCTTCCTCTGGTATGCGCACGCGTTCCATCGCAGCGAGCTGGACTTTGGTAATGATCATACCTCCGAGGAGTTTGGAATTGTCTTCACCAATACGGCCTTTGGAAACATTCACCAAGAATATCTTGCCTTCATTCATCATGTTGAAAATATTGATGGTGCTCAAAGACTGACCGACGATATTGCGAATAACAGAAGTAGAGAGGAATTGACCGACTTTGTTTTGGATAGGGGCTATGGCTTCATTGCGGAATTTGTCCTGCCAAGCTTCATATTCATGAATCCAAAAAGCTTTGATGACAGGGTCTTTCAAATTATTAATTATTTTCTGGCGATAATCCTTGTCTACAAGCAAACGCGGAATACCTAAAAGTGTAGTACCTGGAGTATCTAGTAATGCCAGAATAGCATTGTTGAGAATATATTCCATACGAGCGCTCCACGCATTCGCCCAGATCTTAGTGAATATACCCATTAGGCCCGATGCTACTAGATGTTTGTATTTAGGATCTTCAAGTTCGAGCACATTGAAACCAATATGGTGGTCCACATCAGCTGGGTTAAAATAGACAACATCTTTGACACGGTCAGGTGGTATAGCGGAAAGGACTCCTTCGACCAACTCACCGTGAGGGTCGACTACACACACACCCTCACCATTGGCGATGTTTTGAATAATCATATTGAACATGAGCACAGATTTACCAGTACCGGATTTTCCTAAAATATAAACATGCTGACGACGATCACGACGCTTGATGCCAAAAAGAGCATTTTTGTCTCTATAAGTGGACTGACCAATATAGGTGAGGTCTTTGTTTTTAGGCACACCTTGTAATTCCATATTTAGATATTATAACATTAAAATTAAATAATAATCAAAAATAAAAGGCCGGCGCCTATGGCGCCGGCCTTTTATTTTGTTTTAATATTCAATCTTTGCTAATCTATTTATTCTCATCAGTTCCTTCATTTTTTATTTCTTCTGGTTGCTCCTCTACTGTGGTAGTTTCTGGAGTAGGTTCGGCGCCAGTTTTCTGCATAGCTTCACCTATTTTAGACATTTCTAAGGAAAGCTCTTCTGTGGCTTTTTTAATGTCTTCTAATTGGCCAGCTTCTTTAACAGCACGTAAATTGGTAATTTTAGCATTTACTTCTGTTTTTAAATCTTCAGGAATTTTAGCTTCATTGTCTTTAAGTGCTTTTTCTGCTGTATAAAGAATCATTTCAGCTGTATTCTTTACATCCACCAATTCCTTTTTCTTCAAATCCTCTTCAGCGTGTAGCTCCGCATCAGCTTGCATTTTCTTTATATCTTCATCTTTAAGACCAGAGCTTGCTTCTATTCTAATAGATTGAGTTTTACCAGAAGCTTTTTCCATTGCTTTGATATTGAGTATACCATTAGCATCTACATCAAAGGTCACCTCTACTTGTGGCATACCGCGAGGCGCTGGTGGTACTCCATCTAATATAAATCTACCGAGCGATTTGTTGTCACTAGCCATAGGGCGTTCACCTTGAACTATGTGTATTTCGACACTTGTTTGATTGTCTGCTGCGGTTGAGAATACTTGAGACTTGCTTGATGGAATAGTCGTATTTCTTTCTACAAGCTTTGTAGCTACACCACCGAGAGTTTCAATACCAAGCGAAAGTGGAATAACATCTAAAAGCAAGACATCACGAACATCTCCTTGCAATACTCCAGCTTGCACTGCAGCACCGAGAGCCACGACTTCATCTGGATTGATAGAAAGGTTTGGAGTTTTACCGAAAACTTTTTTAACTTCTTCTAAAATTTTTGGCATACGAGTTTGACCTCCGACCATAATTATTTCATTTATTTCTTCAATTTTAAAACCAGAAACTTGCAAAGCTTTTTTAGTAATGTCTATAGAACGAGCTATGTATTCGTCCGCGATAGATTCTAGTTGCGCACGAGTCATCTTCATCAAAAGGTGTTGTGGGCCTTCTGCGGTAGAAGTAATGAATGGAATATTAATTTCTGTTTCTATGGCAGTAGAGAGTTCTATTTTTGCTTTTTCAGCAGCTTCATCTAATCTTTGGAGCGCAAGCTTGTCGCTTCGCGCATCTACACCAGAAGTTTTCTTATATTCCTCTGCAATCCAATTTATAATCTTGTGATCAATATCACGACCTCCTAGATGACTATCCCCATCAGTAGACTTTACTTCTATTACATCATCACCTATTTCTAGAACGGACACATCGAATGTTCCACCTCCAAAGTCATACACAACAATCTTTTCATTTTTCTTTTTATCAAAACCATACGCGAGAGCTGCTGCTGTCGGTTCATTGATTATGCGTTTTACATCCAATCCTGCTACAGCCCCTGCATCTTTAGTAGCTTTTCTTTGAGCATCGTTGAAGTATGCTGGCACAGTTATGACGGCTTCAGTAATCTTTTCACCAAGCTTGGCTTCTACATCAGCTTTGATTTTACCCAAAATCATCGCAGAAATTTCTTCTGGACGCATCCATTTGTCACCTATTTTTACTTCTACTCCATCATTCGCTCCTTTTTGTAATTTGAATGAGGCATTCTTTAAATCTTTTTGTACTTCTGGATCTTCAAAATTATGACCCATAAAACGTTTGATGCCATACACTGTATTTTCTGGATTGGTGACAGCTTGACGTTTAGCTAGCAAACCTACCAATCTGTCGCCATTTTTAGCAACAGAAACAATAGATGGTGTAGTGCGTGCACCTTCTACATTTTCAATTATTTTCGGCGCGCCACCTTCGATGATAGCTACCGCTGAATTTGTTGTACCCAAGTCTATACCTATTATTTTACTCATATAATTTTTATTGTTTTTAATATTAAATATTTTATACTGTCCAGGGTCGCCCTGGACAGTATACTTAATTTTCGCGACCACGAAATACTTGTATAATGTAGTATATATGATAAGATATATCTATGT
>JALYOD010000005.1 GCA_030857065.1 bacterium
CCTTGCGGGAATGGATTTTGGATATGAAAAAAGCCACGCAATTGCGAAACACAGATAATTTTTTTGAAATTCGTGACTATTTCAAAAAAATTGGAACGAACTCGCAATTGCGGGACAAGTCCGTCTCAGTCTCATTTTGCCCACCCACCGAATTCGCCCGAGCCCAGAATGCAGAATTCCTGCTCTCTCCATACAGCGCGCCTTCGGCGCGGGCCCATTTTTCGCTCACTTCTTCCGAAGTTTCTGTTTGTGACCCCACAGAGAATCGAACTCTGATTATCGGATTGAAAACCCGGTGTCCTAACCGTTAGACGATGGGGCCTAAAACAAAAAAGATTATAACATGCTGAAAATAAAAATACCAGCTAACGGAGCTGGTATAAATTATTTTAATCCCATTTTAATTTTCTCTAATATCTTGTGGTAAAGGCAAGATGTCAATCAAGAAATTTAGTTGATCAAGACTGAACTCATCTATTTTAAAATTTTCAAACAATTCTGCAGCGTGTCTACGACCTTCATTTCTTGAAAAGAATGGTTTTGTCACTTTTTGATCTTTGTTGTCTAATATATGCCCATGTCTTAGATATAAACCACAATTACAAATCACAACAAAAGGATTCAAGATGAGGATACTTGGTAATTCATCTGCCCACAAAACATCTTTAATGAGTTCATCTCTTTCTTCTTCAGAGAATCTCTTTTTTTGAAACCACCGATTTATAGCTTTTATCGCCTCTTCTTTAGTTTTCAAATAAGTAGATCTTTTACTATTTGGAAATAATAAATAACAAATAGTTTCATTTTCTAATTCTAAAAACTTTATCTGCGTTTTTCCCATTTTAAAAATTTTAATTTTTAAGGTAAATAAATTCATTTACAAAATATCACAAATTACATAAAAAATCAACAATATTCCAAAAATATTAACAAAATGCTATACTTTCAGACGTTATGGATAAAGTCCAAATAATCATATTGGCAGCCGGAAAATCGACCAGAATGCAGTCTGATGACCCCAAAGCCCTAGCTCAGCTCAAAGGCAAGGCTTTTTTAGCGCACATATTAGATACAGTTAAAGGTCTCAACTTCCCTATCCCACCAGTCGTCGTAGTAGGTCATAAAAAGGAAAGAATATTTGAGGTCTTTGGTGATACATATAACTATGCTCATCAAGTAGAACAGCTCGGTACAGGTCATGCTGTACTTTCTGCTAAAGACAAAACTCACAAAGAACACAACACGATTTTTATCATTTCTACTGATCAACCCTTGATATCCAAAGAAACTATTTTAGATATTATCGAGCATCACGAAATATCGCATTCGGCTATAACAATCGGCACCATATTATTGCCAGACTTTCTAGAATGGCGAGCGGGATTGTTGCATTTTGGTAGAATTATCCGTAATGAAAACGGTAAGGTTCTAAAAAATATTGAATACAAAGATGCCACAGAAGAAGAGAGAGAAATCACCGAGGTCAATCCAGCTATTTATGCTTTTGACTCTGTATGGCTCTGGAACAATATTGATAAAATAAAAAATGAAAACAAGCAGGGTGAATATTATTTAACTGACCTGATAAAGCTCGCAGTAGATGCTGGTGAGCTTGTCGAAGCTGTGCAAGTGAAGAATATATTGGAGTCTATCCAGCCCAACACAAAAGAAGAACTGGCTACTTTAGAAAATTTGTTAAAATAAAAAATTTTAATATTTTGTAAAAATTTTGTTTTGATATATAATATAAATCTATTAAGCATATAGCTTGTTTTTATTATTAAATTTAAAATGCCCACGGGCGAATACAATATGTACAATCCATTTGAGAATGCTATGGCTCAGCTAGACAAAGTAGCCAAAGTTGCAAATATTAATCCGGAGTTACTTTTAAAAATGCGTACTCCTGACCGCGATATTCGCATCTCTATTCCAGTCAAAATGGACAATGGTACTATGAAAATATTCGAAGGATACAGAGTGGAATACAACAACGCACTAGGGCCATACAAAGGTGGAATACGCTACCACTCTGATACTGAAATCAATGAGGTCAAGGCTTTGGCTTTTTGGATGAGTATCAAATGTGCTGTGGCAAATATACCAATGGGTGGAGGTAAAGGTGGTATTACCGTCAATCCACAAGATTTATCCAAAACAGAATTGGAAGCCCTTTCTCGTGGTTGGGTTAAAAAATTGGCTGATATACTAGGTCCAAAAAAAGACGTCCCTGCTCCAGATGTGAATACTACAGGTGAGATCATGGCTTGGATGAACGATGAATATATGAAAATATCTGGGGACAAAACTATGGCTACATTCACAGGCAAACCGCTGGACAAAGGTGGCTCCGAAGGACGCACTCAAGCCACAGGTCTGGGAGGATTTTATGTTTTCAATTCACTACGTGCTCAATTAGAATTACCAGAATCTTGTACCGTAGTAGTTCAAGGTTTTGGTAACGTCGGATCAAATGCTGCTCAAATTTTCACAGAAAATGGTCATAAAGTTTTAGCCGTATCTGATTCAAAAGGAGGCATATATAATGCTAATGGTTTAGATATTGTGGCACTGCTCGCTCACAAGAAAACGACAGGTATACTTTCTGGTTTTACAGATTCAAAAGACATAAATAACGAAGAATTATTGGCTCTAGAATGCGATGTTCTTATTCCGGGTGCTTTTGAAAATGTTATTACTGAAATGAATGTAAACAATGTGAAAGCCAAAGTAGTATTAGAACTTGCCAATGGTCCTGTCACACCAGAAGCAGACGAAATACTATTTGCAAAAGGAATACTGGTGGTACCAGATGTATTGGCGAACTCAGGTGGAGTCACAGTATCATACTTCGAATGGGATCAAAATCTAAAGGGTGAACATTGGAGTGAAGCTGATGTGAATGCCAAACTTCTGACCCTTATGAATGATGCTTCTCAACAAATATATACTAAAGCTAAAATTTTAAATACAGATCTACGCCGTGGTGCCTTCGCATTGGCGCTTGAAAGAATAGAAGCAAAGATGTAAGATATTATATCAAGGCTAAACCTTGATATATGCGCGATTAGCTCAGTGGTAGAGCGACCCCTTGACGTGGGGTAGGCCGGGGGTTCAATCCCCTCATCGCGCACCAAAATTATTCCTGATCACTAGAATACGACCATAATTAAACCCTTTCCGGACGTTGGACGTCCGAAAATATGAGGTTTTTTTATATTTAATACTAAACCCTGAAAGTCTTCTTCAATAAACCGCCGTTGACTTCTACTGTTGCTTCATTAAGTATTTTAGAATAAGTACCGTCGAAATTCTTCTTTTCAATTGTTATAAAATATTTACCATTAGGTAAAATGCAAAAATAATTGCCTTGACTATCGAGTCCTGTATAAGATACATTTCTCTTCGTATTGTAGTCCAATACATGCAAAATTCCGAAAGCCACAGGCAGTTGGTCGGATTTATAAATGACCTTACCTTTTTTGTTTCTATTGATTCTAATAAAACGAGTAAAAAACAAAATAGAGTATAAAGAAAAAATAAGAAGATTGTATTTTGTTATATTGTTTAATAAAGCAACAGCAGAAATAGTAAAACCTGTGAGAAAGAAAACATCAGCTAGTCTTTGAAAAAAGACATCTCTTTTTTTGAAAATGAATATTTTGTCTTGATTGTTATTTGTTTGAATATTGATATTTGATATTTTTTTGTCTACTGGAATATTACGATTGATCACAGCACCCTTTTCTTTGATTTCAAAATAGTCCCCCCAATATGTATCAGGATAAGTACTGTCTAAATTTTTATCCAAGACATGATGCGATGGAAAAACATAATTGTGCCTATTCACGATCATTGCATACACGCCAGGGTCAGCCAAAAAGCCGTACCTGCCTTCTTTATCTGTAACAGCATGAGCGACAACCTTACCTTCTAGGTTTTTCAACAATACAGAACAAAAGCTGACTGGTTCTTTGGTATTACTATCATAAATAGTACCCCATGGTTTGTTTCTTCTTCGAATACCCAAAGCATACAAAATAGAAAGCCAGATACGTAAACCAATATTAAAAACTAAAGTAATATTACCAGTAATGAGTGCTAGTGTAATGATAGAAAAGTTCAAAAATGCACCAACAGCTGTGACGACTTGAACAGAAGCATTGCCTATCGGAGAGCGAATGGAGGTACTTAATTCAGTGGTGATTTTTGATATTCCTTCTGGTGATACACCTTCAGGTGATAAAGCCAAAACACTATTATAAGCAACAAAATACAGAATAAGTGCAAATAAATACACAATGAAAAATGATTTAGATTTTATTTTTGACATAATAATAAGTTAATTATAGCATTTTTAAATATTAACAAAAAGTGGAAAAAATTAACAAAATAAGGTAGATTAAGGATATTATGAAAATATTGGCTATAGAGACAAGTTGTGATGATACCAGTATCAGCATACTTGAAATAAAAAATAACAAAATGAGGGTTTTGGCACACGAAATCTCTTCACAAACAGCCATCCATACACAATATGGAGGAGTTTTTCCTACTCTCGCTAAGCGTGAGCACATTAAGAATCTGCCAATACTTTTCGAAAAAGTTATAAAAAAAACCTCATCCCGCCTACTGGCTACCCTTCTCCTTAATAAAGGAGAAGGGCAAAAATACAAAGTAGAAAAACCTTTTGATTTGATATGTATCACTTCTGGTCCTGGACTTGAACCAGCTCTTTGGACTGGAATAGTTTTTGCCAAAGAATTATCTCAAAGACATAAAATACCCATAATCCCAGTGAACCATATGGAGGGACATATATTGTCTGTATTTGGAAATACCAAAAAAGAATTTCAAATTCCTAAAATAAAATTCCCTGTTTTGTCTTTACTGGTCTCCGGTGGACATACAGAACTCGTATTGGTTAAAGATTGGGGTAAATATCAAATCATTGGGGAAACGCTAGACGATGCTTGTGGTGAAGCTTTTGATAAGGTAGCTCGGATGATGGATCTACCCTACCCTGGAGGACCAGAAATATCAAAGTTAGCGGAGGAGGCACGAAGGCATATTGTTTTGAAAAGCCTTGGTAGGAAAAGAGCAGGATTGCTTTGGCGAACCTCTGCGCAGGCTGCCGAGCCGAGCAAAGCAATTTTCCAACAGGAAAATATGCGTGATGAGAAAAAGCAAACTGCGAACGAACTTATCAAACTACCTCGCCCGATGATGTATAGTAAAGATTTCAATTTTTCTTTTTCAGGACTCAAGACTGCCGTACTATATTTAATACGAGATTTAAAAAAAGAAAATAAAAATATTTTGAATATACATGATGGTGAAATGAAGAAAAATATTGCGCTAGAATTCGAAAATGCTGTAGTGGAAGTATTAATACATAAAACTAAAAAAGTTCTAGAAAAATATAAAGTAAGTACTCTAATAGTTGGTGGAGGTGTAGCCCAAAACAAATACTTACAAAAAGAAATAAAAAGAAATTTTATTAAAGATTCTAAAATATTTTTCCCAGAAAAAAATCTAACTAGTGATAATTCTATAATGATAGCTATAGCAGGGTATTTGAAATTTATGAAAAAAGGCAAAAAGGGTGTCCGTATTTCTAGTATCAAAGCGGAAGGTAATTTGAAAATAAATAAATAGAAAAATATAGCTTAATATGCTATATTTAATACATGAAAACAGATAAAGACAAGTATCCGGAAATCCATGCAAAATTCTTAAAAGCTTATGATCCTAAAAATACTGAGTCAAGAATATACAAAATATGGGAAGACTCTGGCTTTTTTAATCCGGATGTGTGTGTAGAAAAAGGTGTGACGGACAAAAATGCAGAGACATTTTCTATTGTTCTTCCTCCACCAAATGCTACTGGGGTTTTACATTTAGGACATGCATTAGAAAATGCCATGCAAGACACAATGATTCGTTATCAAAGGATGCAAGGCAAACGAACTCTATGGATCCCAGGTACAGACCATGCAGCCATAGCTACAGATTCTAAAGTCACCATAATTTTAGAAAAAGAAGGACTAAAGAAAAAAGAAATTGGTAGAGAAAAATTCTTGGAACGAGTTGATGTTTTTGTGACAGATAGTCGTCACACAATAGTAAAACAATTGCGTTTTATGGGAGCTTCCCTTGATTGGTCTCGTGAAGCATTTACTTTAGATAAAAAAAGAAGCCTAGCAGTACGAACAGCATTCAAGAAAATGTATAATGATGGGCTTATATATCGTGGGCACAGAATAGTAAACTGGGACACCAAAGGCCAAACTGTTATTTCTGATGATGAGTTAGTGTACCGAGAACAAAAAGGTAAATTTTATACTTTTAAATACGGTCCGTTTGAAATAAGCACAGCGCGCCCTGAAACCAAATTTGGTGACAAATATGTAGTAATGCATCCAGATGACAAAAGATACACTGACTACACGCATGGTCAAAAAATAAAACTGGAATGGATAAGTGGTGAGCTAGAAGCAACTATTATAAAAGACGAAATGATAGATATGGAATTCGGTACAGGAGTCATGACTATCACGCCTTGGCATTCACACGAGGATTTTGCTTTAGCTGAAAAATACAAACTAGATAAAGAACAAATAATAGACAAATATGGCAAGCTCTTGCCTATTGCTTTGGAATTTGCAGGTATGAAAATCTCTGAAGCACGAGAAAAAATAGTAGAAAAATTAAAAGATAAAGGGTTGCTCGTGTCTATCGATGAAAATTATACAAATAGAGTAGCTACAGCTGAACGCACAGGAGGTATTATAGAACCACAAATCATGGAACAATGGTTTGTTAATGTAAATAAAGAAATTCCTGAAAGGGATAATAAAACTCTAAAAGAACTCATGCTAGAACCTATTAAAAATGGCATGATCAAAGTTTTACCAGAACATTTCGAAAAAATATATTACAACTGGGTAGAAAGTCTTCGAGACTGGTGCATATCACGCCAAATATGGTACGGTCACAGAATCCCTGTATGGTATAAAAATGATGAAATTTATTGTGGTATTGAAAAACCACAAGACGAGGGCTGGGTTCAAGATGAAGATACTTTAGACACATGGTTCTCATCTGGATTATGGAGTTTTTCTACTTTAGGTTGGCCAGAGAAAACAAATGATTTACAAAATTTTCACCCAACTAGTGTTATCAATCCAGGTTATGAAATAATTTTCTTTTGGGTAGCTCGCATGATACTTATGTCTCAATATTTACTAAGTGAGATACCTTTTAAAACTATATACCTCCATGGCATGCTCCGTGATGCGAAAGGACAAAAATTCAGCAAATCATTAGACAATGGTATAGACCCAATAGAAGTTATTAATGAGTATGGTGCAGATGCATTGCGTATGGCTCTGATCGTGGGTATAGGACCTGGAGCAGATAGCAAATTCGATATACAAAAAGTCAAAGCTTATAGTAAATTCGCCAACAAGATCTGGAATGCTACTCGCTTCGTATTAGAACAAACTGATGGTTTTGATGTTGCTTTATTTGACGATAAAATTCTAGATGAAGAAGATAGGAAATCAAAAGAAGAACTTGATAATCTAATAAAAGAAATAACCATAGAAATGAATGAATACAAGTTCTACATCGTAGCAGAAAAACTCTACCACTATTTTTGGCACACTTTTGCTGATATAATCATAGAGCGTGCTAAGAATAAAATTGCAGTGAATAAAAATAATGCTGATAGTAAAAACACAGACTCTGCTAAATATTTGTTGTATACACAACTCTCTACCCTGCTCCTCGCACTACATCCTTTTATGCCTTTTATTACAGAAGAAATATGGACCACAATGAATGACAAAAATTTATTATTAGTATCAAAATGGCCAGAATAATTTTTAAAAATGATAAATGATCCAAAAATTTTGGGGTTGGCTTTACTCGGTGGTGTAATACCATCTTTGTTATGGCTTTGGTTTTGGCTCAAAGAGGATCAAAAGAAAACAGAGCCGAAAGGATTATTGACTATTATATTCATCCTCGGAATGCTTTCTGTTATTGTAGTTTTGCCTATCCAGAAATTTATCCAAAATGTAGTTTCATCAAATGAAATGCAAATCATATTGTGGGCTTTGTCTGAAGAGATCGTAAAATACTCTGCCGCTATTGTTATTTTGTACAAATCCAATTATATAGATGAGCCACTAGATTGGCCTATATACCTAATAACTGCAGCTCTTGGTTTTGCCGCACTAGAGAATACTTTATTCCTTATAAAGCCATTGTCTTTGGGTGATACAGTAGTAGGCCTACTAACTGGGCAACTACGATTCTTGGGTTCAACGCTCTTGCACACAGTAGCTACTGGTAGTATAGGTATAGCATTGGGGCTTGCCTTTTATGTTGATAAAAAATACAAGAAATATTACCTGATAGTTGGATTAATATTTGCAACGCTATTGCATAGTGTGTTTAATTTCTTTATAATTAAAGATAACGGTAATGACTTCTTGAGAGTTTTGGCATTTCTGTGGGTTATAACAATAATCATAATGCTACTTTTTGAAAAACTCCGAAGAATGAGTGTCCAATAGAAAAATTATAAATAATAAATATATAACATAATTATGCAAAATAAAAAAAGAAGTTTTTTTGAGAGACTAACAGGTAGTGTACAAAGAGAAGAAGAAAATGAAGAGGAAACAAAAATCCCTATAAATGATAAAAGAAATAATGCGTGGATGGAAGAAGAAAATGAAGAAGCTGAACTAGCAGTAGATGTTTATCAAACACACAACAGCATTGTGATTCAAACAATGGTAGCTGGGGTCAAACCTGATA
>JALYOD010000016.1 GCA_030857065.1 bacterium
ACATAGAGTTGGCGACCATCTTCTAATTCTTTTTTTATTTTTTCATATGTCGCATCTCTTTTATTTGGGGTTATTATTTCAGTTATTATTTTTTTGCGACCCGCGGGCATTTCTTCGAGCAGAGTCAAATCCAAGTCCCCATATATAGTCAGAGCTAATGTTCGGGGTATGGGAGTAGCTGTCATAGAGAGTAGATGAGGCACGAGTTCATTTTTAGTGGTCAATGATTTCCTTTGATTAATACCAAAGCGATGTTGCTCGTCTATAATAGATAATGCCAAATACTTAAATCTCACACTTTTTTGGATTAATGCGTGCGTGCCTATCAATATGGGTATCTCACCATTTGCAACCCATTTGAGTAGTTGCACTCGAGAAATACTGGTCCAATTATTAATATCTGTTTTTGATGGGAATTTACGACAGCCAGACCCAGTAATGAGTCCGATGGCAATACCAGAATTTGTAAAATATTTTATAAAGTTTTCGAAAAGTTGGGTGGCGAGTATTTCTGTCGGCGCCATATATGCAGTTTGTAAATTACCAAATTTTTGCAAACTACCCTGAGTGTAATCGAAGGGTCTTGTGTTGACTGTCAGATATGAAGCCGTCGCTGCCACCAGAGTTTTGCCACTACCTACATCACCTTCGAGCAAACGCGTCATAGGCCTGTCTTTATTCATATCCTCTGTTATTTTATCAATAGCATTTATTTGTGAATTAGTGGGGTTAAAAGGGAAATTTTTTAAGAATTTTTGAATATCTTCTTTGGATGTATTTATTTGGAAAGATTTATGTTTTTGATAGAGGTGTTTATTTATTTTTAATTTTAGTTGTATAAAAAATACTTCTTCGAAAGCAAAACGTTTACGAGCACTATCGGCATCTTTTTTGTTTTTGGGTGTATGCATCCATATTAGAGCAGTACGCAATGAAGGGAGGTTGTATTTTTGAAGAATTTCTTCTGGTATATAGTCTTGTATATTGTCTAACAATCGTTCTTCTTTTCCGCCAGAGGCGGATCCGCCTCTGGCGGAGAATATTTTTAAAATAGCATGATAAATCCATTTGGAAGTTACACCACGAGTTTCATTGTAAATAGGAAATACAAAATTGTCTATTTTGCTCCCATCATTTTGGATGAATAAATTATCGTGCATATCTATCGGCATATGTGATACATGCTCTATTTCTGGATTGGCAAGGTACAAACCACTTTTAAACTCTGTTACCTTGCCTGTGAGTTTTACATTAGAACCCTCTTTAATCATTTTTGCTAAGTAAGCTTGGTGGTACCAAATGATTTTGATTTTTCCTGTGAGGTCTTCCACTATACCTTCCGCCATAGGCATACCAGAGTTGAAAGACTTTTTAGTTTTTAGTTTTGACACTTTACCGTATATGGTAACATTGTCTCCCTCTACTAGAGTATTGATGTGTTTTATTTCGCTTATATCAGAGTAGCGAGTAGGGAAATAAAAGAGCAAATCAGCAATAGAAAAAAGCCCAAGACGAGACAATGCTTTTTTCTGATTTATATCTAAACGAAAAACTTTTTCTAATTTTTCATCTAAATTCATTTATTATCCAATTACGGATTTGATTTTGCTAGCTAGGTCGTCTAGAGTAAAATTGGCTTTAACCATAAAATCTCGCACGCCTAATTTTTTGGTTTTTTCTATATCAGCTTCTTCGTATAGATTAGAGAATACAATAACAGGGATCATTGGGACTTTTTGTATTTTTGTGAGGAATTCAAAGCCGTCAAATTTTGGCATCATGAGGTCTAGTATTATCAAATCTATCGGAGCACCACCTTCTATTATTTTTAAAGCATCACCACCATCAGACGCTATTAATACATCATAACCAGACTTTTTAATTTTGGTTGCTTCTAATCCTTGTAAGAAATTGTCATCTTCTACTATAAGTACAGTTTTTGACATATATTATTTACCTATTAAGGTTGTTATTTTTTCTGCTAATTCATCCAAAGTGAAATTGGATTTGACCATAAACTCTGTAAAGTGAAATTTCTCAGCACTCTTTAAATCCTTCTCTTCATTCAGATTAGAGAATATGATAACAGGGGTGTTAGCCAAATTCGTATTTTGTCTTATTTTTTCTAGAATTTCAAAACCATTCATATCTGGTAATAGTAGATCAAGCAGTATGAGGTCTATCTTTTGATTGCTTGCTATTAATTTCAAAGCATCATTACCATTGGATGCTGTGAATACTTCAAAACCAGACTTTTTAATTTTGGTTGCTTCTAATCCTTGCAAAAAGTCATCATCTTCTATTATTAGTATATTTTTATTCATGGCTAAATTATAACAATCTTGTTAATTTGTTGCAACATTATTGATGGGTATATTCACAAAGAAGGTGGTGCCTTCATTTTTGGAGCTTTCAAACCATATTTTGCCTCCATGTTTTTCTATGATGTTTTTGATAATAAACAGTCCTATACCGCTACCCGTATGCGACTTTTCTTGAGCTTCTGGTGCTCTGTAGAACTTTTTGAATATTTCTCCCTTACTCTCATCTGGTATCATGATGCCATTATTTTTTATAGATATTTGTACTTGGTCGTCAGTATTTTTGATTGTTATGAATATTTTGCCATGAGTGTCGCTGTATTTTATGGCATTGTCTAATAGATTCTGAATAACTATATGCATTTTTTCTTTGTCTACAGAGACTTTAGGTATAGGAGTGATTGGTTTTAAAAATATTATTTCAATGCCTTTTGCGTGTGTCTCACCAGAGAAATCAAACAATGAACTGTCTATTATTTCAGTTAGATTGATTTTATCAAATTTGTATGTCTTTTCGACGATGTCTTCTGTTTTGTTTGCTAGCAATAATTCAGTCACCAAGTTGATGGCACGTTCATTACTATCATACGCTTTGCGTAAAAGATTTTCTTGTTCGGGGCTCAATTGACCTAAGTCGCCATCAATGAACATTTTGATAATCCATTTGAGACCAGAAAGGGAAGTGCGTATTTGATGTGCGCCGACTGATATGATGTCAGTTTTGGCACCATTCATTTGTCTTAATCTCTCATTATCGCTTTTTAGGTTTGTTATTGTTTCTTCCATATTTATATTATATAACAGATAATTTTTTTGCGGAAGCAATGGATTCGGCTTTGACTCAAAATTTTTTTGTCAAAAAATTTTGGTCTAGCCACCGACTCATGGATTTTTTCTGCTGAAAAAATCACATTCCGTCGTTTTCATCTCACACGCACATGAAGCAGTTCATGTGCTCGTCTCCACAAAGCTTTCGCTCTACTCAGACTTTGCGGTGTGTATTGGACAAAGTTCGAATGTATTTCGAGCAGAATCCTGATGAGAGCTACTAATCGCACGCGCGGAGCGCGTGGTGGCTTTGGATTGAATCGTACGCTCCGATTGCGCCTAGGGCGCGC
>JALYOD010000017.1 GCA_030857065.1 bacterium
CCATAGAGTCCCACCACAGTTGCTAATTTAAGTTTATCAAGGATTATCCTTGATAAAAATTCTTGAGCTATCTTTTCTGTGTCTTTTATATCTTTCGTCAAGAATATGTTTGTCTTTTTAGTTATTCTCTTCTTTTTCTTTACCATAACTTTATATTACATTTTTTTGTAATAAAAAAAAGCCTTGTAAAAAATTACAAGGCTGAATATGTTTGTGTAGACATTGCTTTTAATGTCTACAATGTCTTGTATGGTGATGGTGATGGCCACCTCTACCGCGATTATGGTGGCTTCTATAATGTTGACTAATCCATGCTTTGTGGATACGTTGTCCACAATAAATACATATAATCCAAACTGTGTTTGGATTATAACATCCTGGATTATCATACTCCACCAACTGGTAAGTTGGGTTTATCTGATAACTCATTTGCATTGGGCGTTCAGTGACATAATGCCTCACCTGCACTTTTTGTGGTGGTGGCTCACTATACCACTGATCCACAACAACCTCTTCCTCCTGTGTTGGAGGGGTATAAATATGATCTTGTAAATATTTATTAGTAGCTTCAAGCTCCAATAAATTTTCACAAGCAAAGGCATACACCATGCCTTTTGCTTTAAAAACTTTTGTATCAGACGGCAACTCCGTCAAATGATACCAGCCATCAGGGCTGTAGTTTCTAAAAAGAGCTACGTCTCCCATAGCTGGGAAAACGTCAGACAATATCAACTCCCTGTCTGACGGGGCGGGTTTTGCTGAAAAATCTTTCCTTTCGGTAGATTTTTCAGAACCAAAATATTTCCTATTTTTCCCAACCAATTGGCGGTATCCAATCTGGTCAAAACCATATCCACATGAATTACATGGGATTGGTTTTTGGATTTGTGAGAAAATTTCAATTGAAAAAATACCCATTAAAATCAAGAAAAAAATTATATTTTTCATATATTATTTTTTTAAAGAAGAAATGCGACATTGCATTTACCTATATAGTATAGCACCTTTTGGTCAAAAAGTCAAGGAGGTAGAAACCTTATAAACACTGTATAATAAACACATGCTAATATTTGACGAAGAGAAACAAAATAAGCAATTAGACGAATTACACAAACAAGAAGAAGAGCAACTCATAGCTTTCCTAGCTGAAAGTAAATATATGCTACCTTATGTGGACTTGTATCGCGTAGGCATCGACAATGAAGCTCTACGAGCTATTCCGGAAGACGAAGCTCGCAAGAACAATATTGCTCCTTTCAAATTAACTGGTAAAAATATCTTTATCGGACTTCATTCCCCTACCGAAGAATTAAAAAGTAAATTGAAAGAAGAAGTAGCAAGACAAGCATTAGAGCCAGTGTTTTATATGGTGTCTATGGCATCTTTAGAAAAAGTTTGGGATAGATATAAAGAACTCTCAATGGCAGAAGGATCCAAAGGTGGTGGTATTGAAATATCCGCTGAAGTTCTGCGTGACACAGCTAAAGGAATAAATACAATGTTAGACATAGAAAAGCTGATCAATGGAGCAATTGAAGAAAACAAAATTCACAGACTGTCACACATATTAGAAATAATGCTCGCAGGAGCTATAGCCATCAATGCTTCTGATATACATATTGAACCAGAGAAGGATCGTGGGCGTTTGCGATTGCGACTAGATGGAGTGTTGCAAGATGTGTGTTTTTTCGACAACAAAATATATCATCTATTAAACTCTCGTATCAAATTACTCTCTGGTATGAAAATAACATCAACAGCGGCCCAAGATGGAAGATTTGCCATAATGGAAGACAAAGAAGAGCTTTCTATTCGTACTTCTCTAATACCTGGATCATATGGCGAGAGTATTGTTATGCGTATTTTAGATCCTAAATCTATTCAAATCAATCTAGAAGATATGGGTATAGAACCGTACTTGTTCTCTATAATAGAAGAGGAAATCAAAAAACCAAATGGTCTTATCCTAGTCACTGGTCCGACGGGTTCTGGTAAAACCACCACATTGTATGCCTTTTTGCGTAAAATATATTCTTCCGAAATAAATATAATAACGATAGAAGACCCTGTCGAATATAGACTAACAGGTATAACTCAAACTCAAACTAATAACGATACAGAATACGGCTTCCTTGAAGGATTGCGAGCTGCATTACGCCAAGATCCAGATGTCATAATGGTAGGAGAAATACGTGATACTGAAACAGCTGAAATAGCCGTCCAGTCTGCACTCACTGGACACCTTGTATTCTCTACACTTCACACAAACAATGCTGCTGGAGTTATTCCACGTTTGATAGATTTGAAAGTAAATCCTAAAATTCTTGTTTCCGCTCTTTCCCTTTCACTTGCTCAAAGATTAGTGCGTAAACTTTGCCTTCATTGTAAAAAAGAAAAAATTCTAAAAGATAGTGAGAATAATACAATCAAAAACATAATTATTGGAATGAAAGAAGAAGGTAAAGATTTAAATAAATATAATATAAAAGAAGAAAATGAATACAAGGTATATGAGGCTGTTGGTTGTGACAAATGCAACAATACTGGCTACAAAGGACGAATGGGTATTTTTGAAGCTATCAAAACCGAAGAGAATTTGGAACAAATAATGCCTGACAATCCTTCAGAAAGAGAAATAAAAAAAGTCGCACGTATGCAAGGCATACTTTCAATGCGACAAGATGGTATGGTTAAAATATTGAATGGTATTACTTCTATAGCTGAAGTTGAAAGCGTGGTGGTATTAAACGAGGAATAAATACTGAAATAAAAAAAGCATTAATCTCTAAACAATCCTTTTAGGGCTAGGCCCAGAAAGTAACAAATTATTGAAGGATAGACCCAGCGAACTATAAATAGTACCAGAACGTCCTACGCAAACCTGTATAACCGATGGCTGATTGCTTAGAGATTAATGCCCTCTTGAGGAACACTAACAGAAAACCAACTAAAACTAGTATACTACATATTAAAAAAACAAAATGCTATAATGTGGACTGTGGTGTGGATATACTGTGAATACCAAAGAAAACATGCAAATATTTATTTCTCCTAGTATAGCATACTATAAAACTAATGTCAAGTAAAAATAACAATACAAACAAAGAGCTTGTTGAAGAAGTAGTACTAGATCAAACCTTACGCCCAAAGGCTTGGAATGAATATATTGGCCAAAAACATATAAAAGACAATTTAAACATACTGCTCCAAGCTGCTAATGAGCGTGGGCATATACCAGAACATATCCTTTTTTATGGCCCACCAGGACTCGGCAAGACAACTTTGGCACATCTTATCGCTCACGAAACAGGACGACAAATGAAAATAACCTCAGGCCCTGCTATCGAGAAAGTTGGGGACTTAGCGTCTATACTTACGAACTTGGGCTCGGGAGATATTTTGTTTATTGATGAAATACACAGACTAAATAAAAGTGTCGAGGAAATACTCTACCCTGCTATGGAGTCTGGTGTACTCGACATAATCCTCGGCAAAGGTCCTTCCGCTCGAACTATTCAACTCGATTTGCCACCTTTTACCATGATAGCGGCTACTACTCGCATTGCTATGGTGTCCTCCCCTCTTCGCTCTAGATTCTCAGGAGGAGTATTCCGTTTGGAATTTTATACAAATGAAGAAATTGCAAAAATAATAGAAAGGAGTAGTAAACTCCTAGATACAAACCTAGATGCTGGCGCATTAGAAGAAATAGCCAAAAGAAGTAGATACACTCCTCGAACTGCCAACTATTTTCTTAAAAGAGTTCGCGACTATGCACAAGTACACAAGAAAGATTTAAATAAAAATACTGTAAGTGAAGCTCTTAATATGTTAGAAGTAGATGAAATAGGACTTAATTCTTCTGACAGGAAATTCTTGGAGGTTCTAATAAATAAATTTAATGGTGGACCTGTTGGACTCAAAACCATAGCAGCAGCTATGAGCGAAGAGGAAGCCACAGTAGAGGAAGTCATTGAGCCATATTTGATTCAATTAGGGTTACTGGAGCGTACAGCTCGTGGACGTGTAGCCACACCCATGGCCTACACTCATTTGGGTTTTGATATAAAATAAATTTCTGCTATATTAAATATATGTCTATAAAATCATTTTTTATGAAAAAAGCTCTTCAAATGAAGGGCGTACCAAAGGAACAAATCAACACTATTTTAGAAAAAATAGAAAATAATCCCGACTTGTTGGATAGTTTAAAAAAACTGGAAGAAAATAAGGAAGTCAAAAATCTATTTGAGAAAATTCAAAAAGAAATAGAAGAAAAAAAGGCCTCTGGTATGCCAGAGCAATACGCTATGATGCAAGTAATGGGCAAATACAAAGCTGAAGTGATAAAATACCGCAACGAACTCGCTCCACTCATGCAACTACTACAACAATAAAATTGTTATAATAGAGTTATGATAATACTAGGTATAGATCCGGGGTTTGAGAGGATGGGTATAGCAATACTTACAAAAAATAAAGGCGATAAAAAAGAGCGGGTTGTTTTTTCGGAATGTTTTAAAACGAGCGCAAAATTAGAATTTTCAGAAAGATTGAAAATAATAGGCAAAAAAATAGAAAGTATTATTAAAAAATACAAACCAGAAGTGTTGGCTATTGAAAGCTTGTTCCTGACGAACAATGAGCGCACTGTCATGCATGTATCTGAAGCGCGAGGAGTTATTATTTATGAAGCAATAAAAAATAATTTAAAAATATTTGAATCCTCCCCTCCGCAGATCAAACTCGCAGTCAGTGGATATGGCAAAGCGAACAAAGACCAGATGATGCGTATGGTAAAAATGTTAGTAGATATAGATCCTAAAAAAAGCTCAGATGATGAACTCGATGCCATAGCTATAGCACTCACTGCTTTTGCGTATCTAAAAGTATGAGGCTTGTCCCGCGTAGCGTAGTGTAGTGGGGGTTATCCACATATTTTATTGCCAACTAATTTTGATTTTGGTACAAATTAGTTATTGAAAATAATTTTAAATTTAAGGTCGCTTTAAAAAAATAAAAAATAAATAAAATGGACGAAGAAGAAAAAATAAACGATGATATATTGGGCGGAGTGTTTGGAGAAGATGACACAGGCTTCCCACTAGAGGACGATATAGATATGGTCCCTATGAAGTTCGACGAAAGTGAAGATGATCCAGACGATAAATTTCACTAAAATAAAAACCTCTTTATAATAAAGAGGTTTTTATTTTATAAATTATTTAATCTTTATAAATTTATGTTTACCTATTTTATAAACATGCTCTTTTTTGAATTCATCTTTACTATTTAATTTCTTATCTTCTGTCATATCTGTAATAGCCCCAGACTCTAAAAGCCTTCTACCTGCTCCTTTAGATTCAACTAATTTAGCATCTATTAAAGTATCTAGTAAAGATACACTATTATGTATTTCCAAAATATCCTCTGGTATTTCTTTTTTCTCAAATTTCTTAATCCAATCTTCTTTAGCATATTCTGCTTTTTTCTCGCCGTGATAAATCTGAGTTATCTCATATGCTAATTGCATCTTAGAATCTTTGGGGTTATTTTTTATGTATTTTATATCTGGCACCTCATCAGTACAAAGTAAAAAATATTTTTCAATAAGATTATCATTCACAGACATAATCTTACCAAACATATCATTTGGTTCATCTACAATAGTAATAATATTACCCCAAGATGTGGACATTTTGCGCCCATCTGTACCTTCTAGCATCTGCACAGTCAATACATCCTGCTCAGGCATACCATAATGCTTCTGCACGGTGCGTCCTGCTTTTAAATTAAATAACTGATCAAACCCTCCGAGCTCTATATCAGCCTTCACTGCCACAGAATCATACCCTTGCATTAAAGGATACATTAATTCTCTTAATGAAATTTCTTCATTTTTTTCAATTCTATCTTTAAAATTTCTCCTATTAGACATTTGTTGCAAAGAAAAACTTTCCATAAGCTCACTTATCTCTTTAAAGCCGAGTTTTTTAAGCCAAGTACTGTTATAT
>JALYOD010000042.1 GCA_030857065.1 bacterium
GCTTTTATGTTTGTATCAGCCTCATTGGGAGTACTAGCAAAGAATAAACAAATATTCTATGGTCTTTTGTTTAGTCAGCTCGTGCTTGGACTAGGTTTTGGTTTTATCGGTATGTATATTACATACAAAATAGATTACAATATATGGAAAAAGTGCGCGCCCTATATCTTTGTATTTGGACTACTAGCAACCCTAGCTGTATTCATACCTACCTTCGGATGGAGTCATGGCGGAGCAGACAGATGGATCAAGTTGGGTCCTGTTTCTTTTCAACCAGTCGAAATTTTAAAATTTTCTTTTATTATTTTCTTCGCAATGTGGCTATCTATGGTAAAAAATAAAGTGGAGAAAATAAAATTTGGTATTTTACCTCTGATGATTTTATTATCGATTATAGGAGTAATATTACTCAATCAACCCGATACCAAAAGCTTTATACTAATGACTATCACAGGCCTTGGAATGCTTTTTATTGCGGGTGTTCCTCTCAAACAAATAATCAGCGTTATTGCTATAATGGGATTGGTTATGACTTTGTTGGTTTTTACTACTCCGTATTTACAAAAAAGAGTAGATACGTTCTTGAATCCTGCCAATGATGCACGAGGGTCATCTTGGCAAGTACAACAATCCCAACTAGCCATAGGTACTGGAGGTATATTAGGCAGAGGTTATGGTCAAAGTATTCAAAAGTTTACTTATTTGCCTGAACCCCAAGGCGACTCTGTCTTTGCTGTAGTAGGTGAAGAATTCGGTTTTATTGGAAGCGTTATATTGATTTTGTTATATGCATTTTTGGGTATGAGAGGATTACGGATTGCATATAAATCTAGAGATCAATGGAGTAGACTTCTAGTAGCTGGGATTGTTATAATGGTTGTAGCTCAATCATTCATGCATATTGCTGCAGTGGTTGGAGTATTTCCTCTGACAGGAGTACCGTTAGTTTTTATGAGTCATGGTGGAACATCTCTTATGATTTATCTTTCTATGATGGGAATAATATTACAAATTTCTAAATTTCAAAAAGCATAAATATGAAAATAGTTTTTACAGGTGGGGGGACAGGAGGACATTTTTATCCTATTATTGCTGTTGTTCAAAAAGTAAATCAATTGATTGACCAGAATAATATAATAGGTGCAAAACTATATTACTTTTCTGATAGTCCTTATGACAAAGCTATGTTATCAGAAAATAGTTTGTCTTTCGAAGAAATACATTCGGGCAAAATGCGTTTGTATTTTTCTTTCAAAAATTTTATAGATATTTTTAAAGTATGTTTTGGTATTGTTAATGCCCTTATTAAATTGTATTCCGTATATCCAGATGTAATTTTTAGTAAAGGTGGCTATGCAGCTTTTCCAACACTAGTAGCTGGACGTATCTTGGGAATTCCTATCATTATGCATGAATCTGATTCAGCTCCTGGTAGGGTAAATAAATGGACAGGAAAATTCGCTACCAAAATAGCTGTGTCTTTTAAAGAAGCTGGTGAATTTTTCCCGAAAGACAAAGTCGCTTGGACTGGGCATCCAATACGCAATGAAATCTCTGAAAAAATCGACCGTGACAAAGCACTTGATTATTTCAAATTGGAATCCAATTTACCAGTAATATTAATTCTCGGTGGATCCCAAGGAGCAGAACTCATTAATCAGACAGTGGTAGACGCATTGCCAGATTTAATAAAAAAATACCAAGTGATACACCAAACAGGTGTGAATAATTTCAAATCTATTACAGGACGAGCTGAGGTTGTATTGGGTGATGATATCAACAAAACACGATACACTCCACTCGCTTTTTTGAACAATTTATCTATGAAGATGGCAGCGGGTTCTGCTGATATTATCATATCTCGAGCAGGCTCTATGATATTCGAAATAGCATCTTGGGGTGTACCATCCATAATAATTCCAATTACTAATTCTAATGACGATCATCAAAGGAAGAATGCTTACAATTATGCTCATACGGGGTCTTGTATAGTTATAGAAGAAGTTAATATGACTTCACATATCCTATATTCAGAAATCCAAAGAATTCTTGATAGTAAAAATATTAAAGAGAAAATGCAAAAAGCCACTGAAGCTTTCAACAAAAAAGATGCAGCTCTACAGATAGCACAAGAAATAATAAAAATATCTTTTTCTCACGAGAAATAAAAATATAAAAATAATTTTTAAATATTTTTATACTAAAACTTTTAAAATGCTGTTTTTAGTGTTAAAATGTATTTGTGGAAGAAAATAATACAATTATCACAAGATTCGCACCTAGCCCGACAGGATTTTTGCATTTGGGTACTTATAGGACGGCTATTTTTGCATATTTATTTGCCAAGAAAAATAATGGCAAATTCATATTACGCATCGAAGACACCGACAAAGAAAGAAACAAACAAGAATACGAAGATGCGATACTTGAGAGCTTGAAATGGCTCAATATGCCTTACGATGAATTTTATCGCCAAAGTGAACATGTAGAAACTCACAAAAAGTATTTAGAAAAAATGATAATGGACGATAATGCTTATATTTCCAAAGAAGAAGCAAAAGATGGCTCGGGTGTAATAAAAGAAATAGTTCGTTTTAAAAATCCTAATATAGATGTCACATTTACTGATATGATCAAAGGCACAGTAACAATGCACACCAAAGATCTGGGGGATTTCGTCTTAGCCAAGAATTTAAACGAGCCACTATTTCATCTAGCTGTAGTGGTAGATGATTTCGAGGAAGGAGTCACACATGTTATACGTGGTGAAGATCATACTTCTAATACTCCTCGTCAAATATTAATCCAAAGAGCTATCGGTGCGCCAACTCCAATATACGCGCATTTACCATTAGTATTAGGTCCGGACAAATTAAAATTGTCGAAAAGACGTGGAGCTTTGGCTATTAGTGAATATAAGAAAATGGGCTATCTACCAGATGCTATTTTAAACGGTACTTCTTTTGTGGGTTGGAACCCAGGCACTTCAAAAGAAATATTTACTCACGATGAACTCATAGAATATTTCGATTTATCCCGAGTCCAAAAAAGTCCCGCAGTATTCAATGAGGTCAAATTAGACTGGTTCAACAAAGAGCATATGAAGTTGTTGCCAATAGAAGAAGTAGAACAAAATATTTTAGAAAATTTACCAGAAAGTATGCAAAATAAAAAACTTGTACCAATTATTTTTGATAGGATTTCTAAATGGTCTGATGTAAAAAATATGG
>JALYOD010000045.1 GCA_030857065.1 bacterium
GTCTAAAACCGTTGCCAAAAATCCACTCGGAGAATGGGGCAAGTCTTCATCTCAAAATATCAAGACTCGTGGAGTCAAAGATTATGCTTTTTTGGTTATGCGCCGACACGGATCACCTATGCATTTCTTGGAAGTAACCAATGCTATCTCTAAAACCTTCAACAAAAAAATTCATCCAGCTACTTGTCACAATGAACTTATTAAAGATTCGCGTTTTGTATTGGTTGGCCGAGGTCTTTATGCCTTAGCTGAATGGGGATACAAAACAGGCATTGCTCGTGAAGTCATACGTGATATCTTGAAAAAAAATGGCCCTATGAATAAAGAAAATGTAGTAGAAAAAGTAATGAAAGAAAGGTATTTTAAAAAGAATACAATACTGGTAAATCTCACAAACCCTAAATTTTTCAAGAAAAACAAAAGTGGTTTGTATACTAATATCGCTTAATGTGCCTAATAAAAAATTGTAACCAAAAGTTATGATTTTTTTGTTTTATCTTGTTTGTGACAAATAATACTTTCCTTTATAATCATTATGTATTAAAATGTATGTATGTTAGATTTTATTTATTCTGCTTTTGATAAAATTCCTACTTTTGTATGGCTTCTGCTTAGTGCCATTGTTATGGCGCGTATTGCTTTTAAGTTCTGGCTTCATTATATACGGCAAGATTTTATTTCTGGTATTGATTTTGTATTACTTGAAATAATCCCTCCACGCGATGTTCTGCGCAATCCTCAAGCCATGGAATTATTCTTTACTAACGCTCTTTACCATTTTAGTCAAAAGGGAGGCAAAGAGGAATTTTGGCAAGGAGCAGTACATTTTTGGTTTTCTTTAGAAATTGTTTCTATCGAAGGACAAGTGCATTTTTATATTCAAACACCGACCAGACTCAAGGGTTTGATTGAGACCCAGATGTACGCTCAATATCCACAAGCTCAAGTACGAGTAGCAGATGATTATACTTTAGCTGTAGATACTATTAATGAAAAAAGTGCTTGGAATATGTGGGGTTGCGAATTCGTTTTAGCTAAACCAGAGGTTTATCCTATTAAAACTTACATAGATTACAAACTCGACAAAGACCCCGACGAAGAACAAAAAATAGACCCTATATCACCATTGATAGAGCTTTTTGGTTCTCTCGGCAAAGGTGAGCAATATTGGTTCCAGATGGTTGTCCGTCCAGCACTGGTCAAACATCACACTCATGGTACTTGGTTTGGTCATCATGATTGGGTGCAAGAAGGAGAAATAGAATTGGATAAAATTGCTAAACCATACACAAAAATAGAAGTTTTGCCTAGTGGTCAAGTATTAAAGTCTGGTCGTACTCCTGACCATTTAAAACCTCTTTTAGATGGTGTTACTAAAAAAATACAAAAAGTAGGCTTCGACACTGGTATTCGCGCTTGCTATGTAGCTAAAAAAGAAAATTATTCTATGAATAGTCGCAGGAATTTGCGTTTGATTTTGAGGCAATATGCTAATCCTTTTTTGAATAGTTTCAATAGAGTCAATTCTACTCAGGCTGACGCACTCGGTGGTAATTTTCTTCCAGGATGGTTTTTGCTTTCTTCTCAGCAAGTTATGACTTTGGCAGACAGAATGCTTCACGAATATAGAGAACGTAAGTTTTTCCATTTGCCACTGCGTCACGCGCTCGTTTCTATTTTACCTTGGCCTATTTCACCATTTGTGTTTATGAAATATTTTCATCCTCATACTTTTGTACTGAATGTAGAAGAATTAGCAACCATTTGGCATTTCCCTGGTCAAATCCTCAAAGTTCCTACACTTGAACGTATTGAATCCAAAGAAGCTGCTCCTCCTACTAATCTACCAATATAATATATGTTAAATTTTGAAACACCTGAAGAAAATAGTGCAGATACTCAAATAAATCAAACAGAACCTAATAAAGTTTCCTTTAAAAGATTTATTAAATATTTAGGATTGTCTGTTTTTATTTTTCTTGTATCTTTTTACTTTTTATTATTTAAAATTCCAAATGATTATCCTGTGGGATACATTCAAAACATAGAGTCAGGCATGACACTACAAGGTTTGTCTAAAGATTTAAAAAATAAAAACATAATAAATTCTAGAATAGCTTTTGAATTTTTTGTCATTATGAGCGGTGGCGAGAAACATATAATACAAGGGGATTATTTGTTCGACAAAAAAGAATATGTTTTTGATATTGCAAGAAGAATTTCCAAAGGAGAGAAGCATTTAGCTCCTGTCAAAATTACCATTCCAGAAGGCTATACTAATGTTGAAATAGCCGTGCTCGTTTCATCAAAATTAAATAAATTCGACAAGGCTATTTTCTTGAAAGAAGCTAAAGAAGGGTATATGTTTCCAGATACTTATTTTTTCTTTACGACTGATACCGAAGTGAATGTTTTAAATAAAATAAAAGAAACTTTTGAAAAGAAAATAAAAGACTTGAGAGATGATATTGCCAAAAGTGGTAAATCTGAAAAAAGTATCATTATTATGGCATCTATTGTTGAGCATGAAGCCAAGGGTGATCTGGATCGAGAATATATTGCAGGAATTTTGTGGAACAGAATAAGGATAGGTATGGCGCTCCAAGCTGATGCCGCACCTATCACATACAAAGAGCGTGGATTACCCGACGAACCTATATCTAATCCTGGATTAAAATCCATCAAAGCTTCTATTTACCCTAAAAATTCACCATATTTTTTTTATCTCCATGACAAAAATGGTGATATTCATTATGCTCGCAATTTTACAGAGCATAAGCAAAATATTCAAAAATATTTAAGATAATTTTCTTTATTTCTTTTGTGTGTTATAAATAAAAAGTGAATAACAAGACAAAACAAAAGATAGCTAAAAAAATAGTTTTTGTGGGTATGTCGGGTGGGGTAGACTCCTCTGTTTCTGCTGCAATTTTAAAAAAGAAAGGTTATGATGTTGTGGGAGTTTTTATTCGTACTTGGCATCCAGATTTTATTGAATGCAACGAAGAAGAAGAAAAACGTGACGCTATGAGAGTATGTGCATATTTAGATATTCCTTTTGTTTTGCTTGATTTAGAAGATGTTTACAAAAAAAAAGTTGCGGATTATATGATATCTGAATACAAATTGGGCAGGACTCCAAATCCAGATATAATGTGCAATAGCGAAGTGAAATTCGGTGCATTTCTTGATTTTGCTATTTCTAAAGGAGCAGACTATGTAGCCACAGGACACTATGCTGAAATTTACCCCCACCTGACCTCCCCCTATCTAGGGGGAGGAAGCCAAAAATCTTTTTTGGTAGGAGGGGGTATGTATTTAAAAAAATCTCCTGACCCCACCAAAGATCAAAGTTATTTTTTATATAAACTAACTCAAGAACAACTCTCTACAATACTTTTCCCAATTGGTCATTTATATAAAAAACAAGTGAGAGGACTAGCAAGAAAATATAAATTGCCTGTAGCAGAAAAGAAAGATAGTCAAGGGATATGTTTTTTGGGTGAGATAGATTTGAAAGATTTCTTGAAGCATTATATCGAAGAAAAAAGAGGTGAGGTAAAAAATGAGAAAGGGGAAGTAATAGGACATCATGATGGAGTAGTGTTCATTACGCTTGGCGCTCGACATGGGTTCACTATAACAGTCAAAACGCCTGATGATAAGCCATACTATGTCGTAGCCAAAGATGTACAGAAAAATATTTTGCATGTTTCGCAAAAGAAGAATTTGAAAAATTCTCCCGCCTTTGCTCTTGGAGGCAAAAAGACAGGGGATCAACGGCTCCTTAATTTTTCAAATTCTTCTCTTCGCCTTACAAATTGCAACTGGATTTCAGAAACCCCTCAAGAAAAGCAAAATTATACAGCCCAAATACGTTATCATGGTGAATTTTTACCTTGCCAAATAAAAAATATCAAAGGTGCTACTTCTGAAATAATTTTCAAAAATCCACAGCTTATTGCCCCTGGTCAATCTGTCGTTTTGTATTATGGTGACACTGTCCTCGGCGGTGGAGTCGTTCAATAATTTGCATTTTTTTACTTTTTGTATATAATAGTCTTTATGTTTCTAATAAACGCTAAAACAAGAGATTTGGGTATAAGCACCAAAGAGTTGAAAAGTAAGGCTTTAATGCCGGCAGTTTTTTATGCTGGTGGTAAACCCGCTACAGCTATTTCTGTGCCCTTGAATGAATTCAAGAAAGTTTGGTATAAAGCTGGAGCTTCTTCTGCTGTAAAGATTAAATTGGAAGGTAAGGATATTGATGTTCTAATTCATGATGTTCAAAATCATCCAATCACAGACGAACCTATACACGCTGACTTTTTAGTAATTGATATGAATAAGAAAATTGAGGTAAATATTCCTTTAGAATTTACAGGCGTTTCTCTAGCTGTGAAAAGTGGCCTCGGTATTCTAGTAAAAGTTTTACACGAAATTACTATCGAAGCCCTACCAAAAGACCTTCCTCATGAAATTATAGTTGATATTTCTAAATTACAAACATTAGAAGACTCTATATTTGTTTCTGATATTAAAGTGGGTGCGGGTGTCACTATTAAAAATGATTTGACCGAAGTTGTGGCTTCTATTGTCGAACAAAAAGAAGAAAAAGAAGAATCTATCCCTGTAGACCTCTCTGCTATTGAAGTAGATAAAAAAGGCAAGAAAGACCTATCTGCAGAGTCAGAAGAAGAAGCTCCTGTAGCCCTATAATTAATATTTTAAATATGCTATAATAGAACTATGATAAAAAGATTTATCATAGTTTTTGTTTCAGGAGTTTTTGTTTCTTATGGTTTTGTATTTCATAATACATATGCTATTACCGATTGTCTGAATTTGTCCTTGAGTTCTTCATGGAATGATAGGAATTATTGTACGAATGAATTATCGCAAATAGAAAGTCAACTCAATGATTTGTTGGCTAAACAGAAAGAACAACAAAAACAAACCGGAACATTAAAAGGTGATGTCAATTATTTGAATAGTCAGATCAATGCATTAAAGGCTAAAATAAAAGCCCGAGGTCTTGCTATATCTCAATTAAAAGTAGAAATAAAAGAAAAAGTATCTAAAATAGAAACTTTGTCTGAAAAGATAGAGCGACAACACGAATCAATATCTCAACTACTACGCAATACTAACGATTTCGACAATGAGAATTTCGTGCATTTTATGCTCTCTGGTGGATCTTTGTCCGAATTTTATGCGGATATTGAATCTTATACATCGATCAAAGAAGCTGTGAAAGATTCAGTGGAAGCTATTCGTGGTATTAAGTCTGAAACAGAAGAACAAAAAAAGGACTTAGAAATCAAACAAGACAAAGAAACAGATGCAAAAATAGAGCTAGAAAATGCACAAAAGAAAACAGCTCAAATAGAAATAGAAAAAAAGAAACTTTTAGCAATTTCTAAAAATAAGGAAACAGAATATCAAAAATTAGCTGCTGAGAAAAAAGCTAAAGCAGACAAAATAAGAAGCTCGCTTTTTTCTTTGGCGGGTATATCTAAAAAGATTGAATTCGGCACAGCCCTGTCGTACGCAAATGAAGTAAAAAATAAAACAGGAATAGATCCTGCATTTTTGCTTGCAATTCTAACTCAAGAATCTAATCTTGGTTCCAATGTGGGCAAATGTTTTTTGACCGATACTTCTGGGCCTAATGCTGGTTATGGTGTTAATCCAACAACAGGCAAAGTATGGACGAACCTTATGAAGCCAACCCGCGATATAGAGCCATTTCTAAAAATTACATCCCGTTTGATTTTGGACCCATTAAAAACAGCTGTATCTTGCCCTATAGCTGGAGTAAAGGGTTATGGTGGGGCTATGGGTCCTGCGCAGTTTATACCATCTACTTGGCAGATTTTTGAAAATAGACTAGAGAAAGCACTTGGACATTCTGCGAACCCTTGGGAGCCACGCGATGCTTTTATGGCTTCTGGTATGTATTTGACTGATTTGGGTGCTATAGGAGACAGTGACAGTGCTCAGCATAGAGCAGCTTGTCGATACTATGGTTCTGGAGGTGCGTCTTGCTCATACAGTAGAAGTGTTGCCAAACTTAAGATTCAGATTCAGAGCAATATAGACTTGCTTTCGAACTAAAATTATGATATCGTGTTAAAACAATGAAAAAAGATATACATCCAAAATACGATATAAATACAAAAGCTACTTGCGCCTGCGGAGCAGTTTTTGTAGTAGGTTCTACAATGCCAGATATCAAAATGGAAATATGTAGTTCTTGCCATCCATTTTTTACTGGTAATGAAAAATTGATGGATACTGCTGGACGCGTAGATAGATTCAAGAAGCGTGCTGCTGCTTCAGCTTTAAAGGCTAAGAAATAATATTTCGCGCCCAGTGTATTTTCTTGGGTCGCATAATTTTCTACTGAAAATTTGCCAATTCTCGGCTCGACAGCCTGCGAAAGTCCCAAGAAAATACACTGGGCGCTTCATAATAACTTTATGGAAAATCTAGACGAATTAAAAAAGAATCATCAAACTAGCTATTTGGCAGAAATGTACGAGAAGCTTCTTCGTGAAGAGTCTGAAGTTAGAGAAATGCTTGCAGGAGATGAAAGTCTACATGAATTAGCCACAAAAGAATTAGAAAGTGTTCAGCTCCAAAAAGAAAATATTGAAACACAAATTCAAAATATTTTAGACAAAGAAAAAGAGGAAGAGGAATTCCCTAATGAGTCTGTACTCGAAGTACGTGCTGGTGCTGGTGGTGACGAGGCATCACTTTTTGCTTGGGAGCTTGCTCATATGTATGAGAGATATGCTGAGATCCAAGGCTGGGACTGGAAAATTAATTATGAATCTAAAAGCGACCTTTCTGGATACAAAGAAGCTTCTTTTGAAATACGAGGCAAGGACTGTTATCGCAAAATGCGTTATGAGACTGGTGTGCATCGAGTCCAACGTATTCCAGCTACTGAGAAGAATGGCCGAGTGCATACATCTACTGCTTCTGTGGCTGTTTTGCCTATCAAGAAGAAGGTAAATTTTCAAATCAATCCTGCTGATTTAGAAATGGAATATTCTCGCTCTGGCGGAAAGGGTGGTCAGAATGTGAACAAAGTGGAAACGGCTGTGCGTCTAATACATAAACCTACTGGCATAGATGTCCGTTCTACAAATCAACGCTCTCAGATAGCCAATCGTGAACAAGCCATGAGCATTTTGATGGCAAAATTACAACAACTAAAAGAGGAGGAAGAAGCCAAGAAATACGCTGGAGTTCGCAAAGACCAAATAGGTTCAGGTGACAGAAGCGAAAAAATCCGCACTTATAATTTCCCTCAAGACCGCCTCACTGACCACCGCATCAAAAAGTCTTGGCACAATCTACCGAAAATAATGGAAGGGGAAATAGAGCCTGTTATAGTAAGTATTGAGTCTGGTGAGACTGGTACAGATGAAGAATAAAAATATTTAGCAATTGGAATCACCAGACTGGGGTTTTTTTGTAATTTTGTTTTGTGGTATAGTTGGTGGGAAATATTCCTTAAAATTTTTTTTAATCAAAAAATCAAAAATATGCAAAACTATCTCGTTCAAGTCAAAATTTTAGTAGAAAATGTCAGAATACCTGTATTTTTTAATAGAGGAGGTAAAGACATGCTACAAATTCAACCAGGAAAACATAAAGGTTCGCTGATTATAAATACAGGTGAACATACCAAAATTTTTACTTGGTTGTATGATATGCACAAAACATCAGAACAAGAAAATATTAAATTTTTTGAAGATCAAGACTGTGTAGCTAATTTTGCAAACAAAGACGAAAAATCTTTATTAAAAGACACTTTAATTATTTTCATTGAACCAATTATTTTTTTAAGCAAAGATTCTTTCGGTTTTCTTCAAGAACAAAATGTCTTTTTTCAAGATACATTAGATCCACTTTTTAAAGTGGATATGATTAAAGAGAAAATATTTCACTATAGATTCAATAAAGCTTTTTTTGAAGCACTTTTTATTTCCAACGCAGTGTTGGAAGTTTCAAAAAATTAAGACTCATTATTCGAGTCAAACCTGGCTGTGGTCAAACACAGTCAGGTTTTTTATTTTAAAGTTATACACATTTTTATATGGCTGATTGTTTTTTTATATTTTTATGCTATACTCGTTTTAGTAGTTTCTCGTAGAGCTTTATGTTTTATTGTGAGCTGTGAAGTTTTCATCAAGTACGTGAGCAAAAGAGCGATTACATTATAATTAGTTTTTGTCCTTTTTAGTATAAAAGGGAAGAAAGAAAAAATGGCTACAAAGCTATATGTAGGGGGATTACCTTACTCAACAAGTGACGAAGCTCTAAAAGAGCATTTCGCACAAGCTGGAAATGTTACTTCAGCTGTTATTATAATGGACAAAATGTCTGGTCGTTCTAAAGGTTTCGGTTTCGTTGAAATGTCAACTGATGATGAAGCGCAAGCCGCTATCGGTATGTTTAACGAAAAAGAATTCGAAGGACGCAAGCTCACAGTCAATGAAGCTCGCCCTATGGAAGCTCGTCCACCAAGAACTGGTGGTAATGGAGGAGGAGGCTACGGTGCAAACCGTGGAGGAGGCCGCCGAGAATACTAATTTTAAATTAGACTAAAAATACGAAACAGCCCCGTCGCGTAGCGACGGGGCTGTTTGCGTATTAGTTAATTTTTTGGTATATTTCATAGACAGGACATTGTCTTGTATTTTTTTACAAAAAACTCCAATGAGTGTGTAGTTCAGTGGTAGAACGCTGTCCTGATAAGACAGAGGTCGATGGTCCGATTCCATCCACACTCACCATGAAAGATAAAAAAGAAAACAATATGAATATCTGGCGCCCAATAGGAATGTTTTATGTCAAGACAATTGGCTGGGTGGCAGTGCCGGCTTTGGTTGCCTTTTTTGCTTCCAGCTATTTGAAGATGAGCCAGACAAACTTTTTTATAACAATAGTAATTGCATTTTTGATTACGATATACGGCATTTATAAAGAAATAAAAGATTATAAGAAAACTTTATACAAAGAAAATAAAGAGAAATAATTTATGGAAAATACAGAAGAACAAGTAAATCACGAAGTTACAATATATGCCGAGCCTATTTTCCATGTTGGTAATTTTCAAATCACAAATGCGCTTATCACCTCATGGCTTGCAGTCATTGTTATTGGCATCTTCGCGCTCATAATACGCCTAAAGATGAAGAAAATCCCTGGCAAGTTCCAGCACGTGTTCGAAGTCATCTTAGAAGGGGCCATGAGCCTGTGTGATCAAGTCACCAACGACCGCAAGATCACCAAGAAAATTTTCCCATTAGTTTTCACCCTTTTCGTTTTTATTTTGGTTAATAATTGGATCGGGCTTCTACCTTTCGTCTCGGCTATCGGGTTTTATGAAATGCATGAAGGTACGAAATCATTCGTCCCGCTTTTCCGCGCAGGCACAGCGGATATCAACTTCACTTTGGCATTTTCTCTCCTTATGGTGCTCGTCTCAAACATCTTCGGCATCGTTGTTTTGGGTGTGTGGAAAGTTTTAAATAAATATGTTAATATAAAATCGCTCGGAAGTATTTTTACAAAAATTAAAGGGGACAAATCTATCTTGATTGTGGCCCCTATTACCTTTTTTGTTGGACTCCTCGAGCTCGTCGCAGAGATAGCAAAGATAGCATCACTTTCTTTCCGTCTATTCGGCAACGTATTCGCCGGAGAAGTGTTGCTCGCTTCAATGTCTGCGATTTTCATTTACATTTTGCCGGGGCCATTTTTGTTCTTAGAAGTGTTCGTAGGGCTCATCCAAGCTCTTATCTTTTCACTACTGACTGCTGTTTACTTCACGATAGCCGCACAAGATCATAGTGAGCACGAAGAGCATGAAGCTCACGGACACAATGAAGAAAAAGAAATGGCGCACGTGTAAGAGTTATTAAAATTATATTAGTCGAAGAATTATTATAAATTAATTAAAATATTCTGCCTTCGCATAAAGCTTTGGCGGGACAAGAAAAATTTATGGAAAATGAATTAGTA
>JALYOD010000047.1 GCA_030857065.1 bacterium
GAAGAAGATCAATTTACCCAAGAGAATATAAAAAATTCTTTAATGCTTGTAGCAGAAAATATGCCAAGTAGAGGAGAACTCTTGCACCCCATTCGCTATGCCCTGTCGGGATTATCAAATTCTCCAGATCCATTTATTATAGGGTCCATATTAGGCAAAAATGAAACTATCCAAAGATTACAAAAAGCTATATAACTATCAAAAAATAATATTGATTTTGTTTATTGTATTATTTATATTTTTCTACGTACTCAAAATAGCTTCAGCTCAAAGTGCCGATGAACTACAAAACAAAATAGAAACAAAAAATAAAGAAATAGAAAAGTTAGAGCAAGATATCAAAAGCTATCAAAGCCAGCTCTACAATATTGGTCAACAAAAAAATACGTTGAGTAGCTCACTCAAACAGCTAGATTTAACAAAGAAAAAATTAACTGCTGATATATCTATAACACAATCAAAAATAGACAAAACTAATCTGCAGATTCAAAAATTAGGTGGAGAGATAAATAATAAAGAGACTTCTATATCGAACCATTCTGATGCTGTAGTGTCTAATATCAAAAAGTTAGCCGAATACGAGAATGAGAATATTACGGAATTGTTATTAAAAACAGAAAAATTAACTTCTGTTTGGAATGATTTGGACAATATGGCGACACTGCGTGAACAAATACGTAAAGCTATTGTAGAGTTAAAAATAAGAAAAGGGAATTTGGAAGATGATAGAGACGATACAATCATAGCCAAAAATGAATTAACGAGGCTTAAAAATCAACTAGCAGATCAAAAGAAAATTGTAGAACAAAATGTAGCTGAGAAAAATAAACTTTTAAAACAAACCAAAAACAACGAGGTAACCTATCAAAAAATTCTAAAACAAAATTTAGCTAAAAAAGAAGCTTTCGAAAAAGAATTGCGTGATTATGAATCCGCCCTCAGATTCATATTAGATCCGAACAGTTTGCCAAATGCGCATGTTTTGTCTTGGCCACTTGATAATGTATTTGTAACTCAACTTTTTGGTAAAACTTCTGCTGCTAAAAGACTTTATGCTTCCGGGTCGCACTCTGGAGTGGATTTTCGAGCAAGTGTAGGAACACCAGTATATGCTATGGCGGACGGTGTTGTATTAGGAACTGGTGACACAGATAGCACTTGCGCCGGAGCATCTTTCGGTAAATGGGTTTATATTGAATATAACAATGGTTTAGGTTCAACTTATGGCCACCTAAGCCTCATAAAGGCTTACCAAGGTCAAAAAGTCTCTAGGGGCGATATTGTAGCTTATAGCGGTGATTCAGGCCATGTGACAGGTCCACACCTGCATGTGACTATTTATGCTTCTAAAGCTGTCGCAATCAAGAGTTTGCCATCCAAATCTTGTCCTGGAAATAGCTTATATCAGCCATTTGCCGCTGTAAATGCATATTTGGATCCTATGATATATTTACCTAAATATTAAATTTGCTATAATTAACTTATGAAAAAAATTAAAAATCAAAACGGGGGATTTATACAAGCTATTATATTAGTAGTTATTCTTTTTCTTATTATGAAATATTATGGCGTAACTTTAACAGGCATTTGGTACTGGCTCAAGAGTTTGTTTTTGAGTGTTTGGTAATATCTATATAACCTACCACAAAGATATATTGTGCGACACTCTATTCCTTAGAAAAATTCTATTTGCATGATCCTGAAATGCTATAACCTTTGTGCTCTGCATCTTCCCTAGTCTCAAAGTAGATCCTATTTTCTTGCTTGATACTCTTGCCTGCACTACAACTAATAGGATAGTATTTCTTGCCTCTTTTTGAAGCAAGGAAATTTCCACTTTTCAGGCTAGGGGATTCTGAGACACTTTTTTGAGTATTACTAGATACACCTACAACAGATGCATCCCCTGCTCTGGCTTCAATTTTTAAATCGGGGTAGTCTGTATTTTGTATTTTAATACCAGTAGATGTAGTTTCTTTGGATAATCTACCTAGGCCAAATGACGCTAAACCTACCAAAATAACTATCATTATGAGTAATACATCTTTACCTTGATCGCTTGACACAAAAGACTTGATTTTTTTCATAGATTTATGTTATACTCTACACACGTTAAATATATCATAATATTAACATTAATTTAAAGAAAACAATATGGCACATAGAAAAGCCGGCGGAACCGCCAAAAACTTAAGAGATTCAAACCCACAATACCTAGGTACTAAACTTGCTGATGGCCAAAGTGCTCAATCTGGCTCTATTATTGTACGACAAAGAGGTACTGTTATCCTAGCTGGCAAGAATGTTTCTATGGGTAAAGACCATACCTTATTTGCACTCAAAGCAGGCACTGTCAAATTTGGCTCCAAAAGAAAAACTGGCTTCAACTCCAAAACTGTAGTCAAAAAAGTAGTGCATGTAATCTAAACATCTCAAATAAAAAAACCCTTCTCAACGAGAAGGGTTTTGTCTATTCTTTAAAGAAACTTAGTCGTTTATCTTCCAATCCTACCACACCAATTAATTACAATAATTCTCCAGCCAGTTCAGCCAAGTACGACCTTTCGCTCTTGATAAGACGAACATGAGAGAAACATTTTTGATTTTTAAACTTATCAATCAAATAGCTTAAACCATTAGACCTTTGATCTAGATATGGGTTGTCTATCTGCTGAGTATCACCAATCATGATTATCTTGGTGCCTTCACCTGCTCTCGTCACGATAGTTTTGATCTCGTGAGGAGTCAGGTTCTGGACTTCGTCAATAATAAAAAAAACTTTGTTTAAACTTCTCCCACGTATAAAAGGTAGTGGTTCTGTTATCAATGATTTTGTTGCTTTAAATACATCTATTTTTGTTTTATTGCCTTTCAAACTCGCAATCACTGCCAAATTATCATGCATACCATTCATAAATGGGCCTATCTTATCGTCGATATCACCAGGAAGAAATCCTATTTCTCTATCTCCGACAGATATGGTTTGTCTAGTATAGTAGACAGCATTATAAATATTTTTACCTATCTGATGCAATGCTGAGGCAAGAGCAAGAATGGTCTTACCGGTACCAGCTTTACCCTCAAGAGCTACTAGAGAGACATCTCTATCTAATAATGCATGCATAGCGAATGCTTGTTCAGAATTCTTTGGTTTTAATTCGAAAGCAGAAATCCGGTCTTTGGTAATCTTATGAAAAAATTCTTCCTTATACACCACCAAAATGGATTTTTTATTAGTGCCCTTGAAAATAAAATTTTGATTCGGATAAGGTTTTAATTTTTTATACTCAACAGGAGTATTACTCTTATACAATTCATCTATCAAAGTATCTTGTACTGCGACTTCTTCTATCATCTCAAATAAAGAGTCAATGTTTGTAACTTCATCTGCCAAGTATTTTTCAGCAACTACTCCTAAAGCCTTAGCTTTAAGCCGCATGTTCACATCGTTTGAGACCAATACCACCTGCCTATTTTTATTTTCAGGAAGATGCTTTAACACATAGGCAACATTGACGATTTGCGCATCGACTGATTGATCTTTTAAGTTTTTAAAAACTTCCGGATCAAAATCAAGTGCTTTTTGGACTTTAATTTTACCTCTGCCTTCCCCTAAAGAAAATCCACCATTGAATATTTTGTCGGTAGATATTTCATCTAGAAATCTAACAAATTCTCTGCAATGCCAATTCACAGAATCAAATCCTTTTTTGAATTTATCCAATTCTTCTATGACTTGAATCGGAATGGTTAAATCATGCTCTTTAAATTTATACACGAAAGATGAGTCTAATACGGGGATATTTGTGTCAAACACAAATATTTTTATACTAGACAAGTCACGCTCTGTTTTACTCATGTTTATTTTATTTTAAATGAAAAATCTTATGTCTTTAACAGATTAACTGCTGACGCTCTTTAAGTCAAATTAACAAAGACTTTACTTTTTTAATTAAAATGGTCTTATTTGAAGTTTAAAAAAAGATTTTTTGTTTTTTATAGATACTTGTATATCAAAATCTCCTGCTTCTTTGATGGGTTTGTCTAAAATTATTATATCTTCGGTTAGTGTCACGTGATTTTGTTTGAGCATTGCCTCTATTATTCCCTTTTTGTGAATAGAAGAAAACAAATGACCCTTGTCGTTCGCTTTGGCTTTCAAAATTACAATCTTTTCTTTGATTTCTTCTAGGTTGCGTACTAACAAATCTTCTTGAATTTCTTTCAAAACTATATTATTTTTTTGTTTTTGTTCCAACAAACTAATGGCTTTCGGAGTCGCTATTTCAGCGAGTCCTCTAGCCAGAAGGAAATTTTGAGCGTAGCCATCATTGACCTCTTTAATATCGTGCCTCTTTCCTACCCGCGGTACATCTTTTAAGAAAATTACTTTCATCCTGTTATTTTGGCCAATTATTTAATAATTCAACTGCTTTATCTAACTGTGGATCCTTTTTCGCATCGGCATCTGCTCTGGTAAATGGTACTTTATAATCAGGAGTCAATCCTGTACCGTGAATATGATGCTCCAATGGAGTCAACCATTTTGCTACTGTTATTTTAACAAAAGTGTCTTTCGTAACATTCACGACTTCTTGAACTGACCCTTTACCGAAACTTTGTTCTCCTACGAGTAATGCTTTTTTGTAATCTTGCATTGCGCCCGCCAATATTTCAGAAGCAGAAGCAGAACCATTATTGATCAATATAACAAATTTTAATTTATCAGAAAATAAATCATAACCATAACTAGTATATTCATTCGAAGGTATATCATTACCATAATCTTCTTTTACTATCAACTTGCCTTTCGGTAAAAACCAGCTAGCTATATCTACAGAAGATTCCAAATATCCGCCTGGGTTGTCTCTCAAATCCAATACAAGTTTATCACTACCAGAAGAGGCAAATTCTTTGATAGCATTTCTAAACAAGTCAGCAGAAGTAGCAGAAAAAGTGTAAAGACTAATAACAAATATTCCGTCTTTGCGAAGTTCTGTTTCTATATTGGGAATATTGATAGTATCACGAACGATTTTAATCTCTCTTGGCTCTTTGTCCTCTTCTCTATATATAACAAGTGTTACAGTTGTACCTTTTTCACCACGAATTAATTTAATTATTTGATCTATCTTGAGTTCTCCCGTGCTTTTTCCATCAATTTTTAAAATTTTATCTCCAGACTTGATACCTGCATTATAAGCAGGAGTTCCTTTAAGCGGTGCAATAACCGTAGGTATTTTATCTTTTATTCCTATTTCCATACCAACCCCACTAAAGGATCCTGAAATATCTTCTTTGAAGGCCTTTGCTTCGTCTGGAGTGAAGTAAGTACTATATGGGTCATCTAATGAACTTACAAGGCCTGAAATAGCCCCATAAACTCGTTTTTGGTCATCTATCTTAGTTGCGTCCGGATACTTCTTATTTATGATATTCCAAACCTTCCAAAAGGGTTCGAAGTCTGCTTTTGTTTCCACAGCTATTTCTTTATTTTCTATAGTTATAATTTTAGAAATAGACGAAAAATCATGATTACCTAAATAAAATCCACCAACAAAAAATCCTACGCATAGGATAACAATAATGGATATATTTTTTATATTCAAGAAATTATTCATCATATTTTAATTATTCTTAAAATCTTTATTTTCTGAAAAATTATCAAAAATATCACCGCCATTTTTATCTTTGTGTTCTTTGTATAATACAAAGGAAAAGTATACTAGTACGAGACCAGTTGCAACAAAAAGTATATTTTTTAATAATATAGGAAAACCTAAATATGATAGTATCGCCACCCAAATACCTAATATCAAGACCAATCGTGCTTTTAACATAAATGCATTATAGCAATACTCGTATTAGTATGCAATATCAATTGCCTCTATTGCATTAGCTTCTAGTTTGGGTACTTCTGTATCAGAATGAATTAAATTCATATTGGTATAAAATAAACTCAAAATCACAAAAATCATAAATACACCACCGAGTGCTATATTGGGATGATATGTCTCCAAGCGCATAAACAAAAACAAAAAGACACACAAAGAAATTAAAATCAACAACCCTACAAAAAGATAATTGGCATAAAGATTTGGTGAGGTTAATATTTTCTCAAAAAATAATTTTATGTTTTCAAATTGATATTTCAAGATATCAGTAGATTCTTCACCTAGAACTTGAGTTACAACTGGGACTATCGGTGCTACATTATTTGTAGTTTTATTTGTAGATTCTATATTTTTAGTTGTTGGGTTTGTTTTCGTTTTGCTAGGCACTTTTGGAATAGGATTTTTATTTATAGTATTAGACACTGTAGGATTTGTGGTAGCGTTTTCTGTTTTGGCTATACTTACATATGGCGTACCAAAAAATTGAACGACAAAAACAGTATTTTTCCCTTCATAAATACCAAATGCTACAGCTATACCTATTTCTCTATATCCTTGTTTTACGATATTGGCTCTATGTGTTGGTGAATTCATCCATGCTCGACTCACATCCTCAGATTCAAAGAAATTTACCGCCAGATTTTCTCCTGCTAAAGTATATTTATATCCAACTTGATCCAAAAAATACCAAGGAGCATTGCCTTCAGGTGTATTATGGGAGAAATATCCTCGACTGGCCATGTCATTGGCTTTTAGCTGAGCGGCTTTTTCTAAAATAGGATTGACTGTGAGGTCACTGAGTTTATTATCTGTACGAATGTTATTAGTCAAATTAGTCAGTACTCCAGGCAAAACCGCTGCCAAGAATTTGGTCTTATCGAAAACAAAAAATACTTGAACCAAAAAAGCTAGCTCAACAATAATCACAAACAAAAGCACAAGTAGTATTGATTCTCGACGCAAAAAATGCGGCTTGTAATCATTGCCTATATGAGGAATGAAATGATTTTTAAGTTTTTTAACTATTTTTATCACTTATATACTATAGAACAAACAAAAAATACAATCAAATCCATGTTTTTTGTTGGTTCTATATTTCTGGCACAGAACTCTCTGATGAAGTAGCAGGAATTATTTCTATATTTTCTATAGGAGTCACGGTCGGCTTTTCCTTTTTCTGTAAACCAAAATATTCTGGTGTTTCCCAATACATATAATCCACCAGTCTGCGCATCACTGTAGATGCTCCAGCTGCACCATTAGATGGACCTGCTTCCATTAAAACAACAAAAGCGTATTTGGGTTTATCATAAGGGAAAAATCCAATAACCCAAGAATTAATTTTATCTTTTAAAATACCAATTTGAGCTGTACCAGTTTTGGCTGCTATTTTCACATAAGGCACATTCAAGGCCAAAGCTGTACCAGAAGTCACTGCTTGTCTCATTCCTTCATGAACTACCTTAATGTCTTCACTTTTAAACTCTAATTTAACTATATTATTTTCTTTGTCACTATCTCCTAAAATAAAATGAGGATTTACTAATGTTCCACCATTGGCAAGTGCTGCTGTAGCACGAGCCATTTCTATCGGTGTCACTTGAAAACCATATTGACCAATAGCAGTATGGTAAGTGTCACCAATACGCCATGGATCATTTTTAAATTTTTTTAATTTCCATTCTGGATTTGGGATTACACCACTTTTCTCATCTGGCAAATCTATTCCTGTTTTATCAGCAACACCAAACATACGCATATATTTTTCAATATTCGCTATACCTAAACCTTTTTGACCTTCAAATCCTCCACCAATAGTATAGAAATAAACATCAGAAGACACAGCTATAGCTTCACGCATATCTGTCCAGCCATGAGCTTTCCAGTCTTTAAAAACTGTCGGTTTGGTTTTGTCGTACGGATTTGGAATAGAGATAGACCCAGTTGATAAAATTTGTTTATCTGGACTTATTAGATATTCATTGAGTGCTGCTAGAGCTAAAAAGGGTTTGATAATAGAACCTGGTGAATACAATCCTGATAAAGAACGGTCAAGGAAAACTTTCTTTTTGTCTGTTAAATAATTTTTAATTTTTTCTTTATCTTTTCCTTGAGAAAGTATTTCAGAACTATATTCTGGATACGATACTGAGGCTAAAATCTCTCCTTTGTCTATATCTATAATAATCCCCGCACCTCCTGTGTATGCATTTGTTTTGGCTAAATCTTCGATGGATTTGAATAATTCTTGTTGGACTTTTGAATCCAAACTTGTAATTAAATTTTCTCCTCTTTGAGGTAAGTTCACTACGTTTTCCGAATGTATTTCACCATGAACATCGGTTTCTACTAATTTTGAACCATTTATTCCTTTTAAATTGTTACTATACACTTTTTCCAAACCATCTTTACCCATAAATTCTGTTTGCCAATAATTACCAGTTTTGTCTTTACTTGGATAAGTCACATATCCTAAAATATGAGAAAAACCAGGTGAAAAATACGACCGAACAAGAAAACTTTTTGGAATATTATCATCCTCCTCGGTAGTATCTACATTGGATGAATTTTTGTTCCAAGCAAGCTCGACTTTATTACGATCATATATAATACCTCTGTCTGCAAAGATGACTTCTTGCGCTAAAGTATTATTTTCACTTCTTTTCAAAAAAGCTTCACCTTTGCTTACTTGCAAGTAACCAAGTCGAAAAGAAAAAATAAGAATAAAAACTAAAACAAAAAATCCAAAGAAGTATATGGTATTTTTACTTATTGGTTTTTCTATGCGTCCTTCGAATTGTTGATTATCAAAATTGCCAATATTTTTAGAATCAAGAAATATCTCATCTGGTTCTACGAAAAAATTTGCATTCTTTATTTTATTTTTTCTTAATATTTTTCTAATCATTTTTTATTTATAAAATCTTAATTTATTTTTAGTAAATTCAATTATGAAAAATAGAACTATACCAACAATGCTTGTTATATATACAAAATCAAAATACCGAATTTCCTTTGTACCATATATAACATCAGAGAGGAAAAATAAAATAACACTTTCATAGTATTTAGGAAATACAAACATTCCAATAACACCCAATAAAATAAACACATAATAAGGCGCAAAAAACAAAAAACATATTAAAATCATTGAATATACAATACGAAATAGCATAGTCTTATATTACAGTTTTTGGAGAAAAAAACAAACTTAAAAGACCAAATGATAAAAAGGCTTTATTATCATAACAACAAATTTATTAATTTCATCATATCTACGAATCTACCCTCAACACTAGATCCCAATATTGTAATAGCTATCTTTTCAGCTTTGGAATTTTGAAAGATTACAACCATGTTACCTCCAGCGAGTGTTGTATTACCAGTTTTCGAAAATAAGATATTGGGTATTTGATTGATCATGATATTAGTATTTTTTATGGTATGTTCGTATTTGTCGTTCGAAAGAAACATAGCATTATCTAATCTAGTAACATCAAAAATATCTTTGTGTACATTCATTGCAAAAATAGCCAAAGTATTAATGTCTTCTGCTGTACTATACGCTCCAGCTTTATTGGAATCTATATCCAACCCTGTAGTGTTGTAAAACATACTATATTTCATTCCTATCTTTTTTGCTTTTTTATTCATCTCTAAAATAAAAAACTTATCTTCTTTTGTAATTGCAAACATACCATCATTGGAAGATAACACTAAAGAGAATTTTAACAATTCATCTCTATTCCATTTTTCATTTAAAAATAATTTATTATCACCTGTCTGATTTAAAGCGTCTCTAGATATAATTATCTCTTCATTTTTGATAGTATTTTTTGCTATCATTGCAGACATTATCTTAGTCAGTGAAGCAATTGGGAATATCACTGTATCATTATGACCATAAAGTTTTGTATTTGTTGTAATATTAAAAATAGAAATAGCTTTGGCTTTAATCTCGGTATCTTTTTCAATATTTTCTCTTAAAATACTGTATCGTTGTTCATCTGTATTAGTGTTAATTTTATTTTGTTGTTCTAACTTTGGATTATTGTAATACAAAAAGACAGTAATCAATACCAAAAAAACTAATAAATATATATTATCTTTATTGAGTATTATCTTCATTTTCTAAATTCTCTAATTCTTTTACTGTTTGGTGAATTTTATTATGGACATCTTCATAATCTGGTAATTCATTTACATTAGATACCCCTAAATATCCCAACAACAACAAACTAGGATTATATATGAATTTTCTTGCATCTTTTTTATCACTGATTTTTTCAATCAAACCTCTAATGGCGAGCAAGCGCAAAGTAAAGGTTGAATTGACTCCTCTGATATAGTCTATTTCTGCGCGACTTACACCATCTTTATACAAAATGATAGATAAGGTCTCAAGACTAGCTTTAGATAAATCTTTATTAATATCTTCTTTTTGTAAGTCCTCAATCAAATCTGAAACTTCAGGATGAGTGCCTAACACTAACTCTTGATTATTATCTTGCAATACTATTCCCCTATTTTCCAAATTCTTTTTCAAATTAAATACTATGGCATTTAATTCTTCTGCACTTATTTTTAGAATATCCATTAGTTTTTTCAAACTTACTGGCTCTCCTTTAAAAAAAAGTATTGCTTCAATTTTATTTTCTAAATTCATATTTATTAATTATTATCTGGTAAATTTTCCTCTTGTTCTATTAATTCTTCTTTATTTATTATTTCTTGTTTTTCCATCATAATATCATCAAAGTTATTATCCTGAATTACATGCAGTATTCCTTGTCTTACTAATTCTAGCATAGCTAGAAATCCTACAATCATTACTACTTTATCTTCTTTAGTTTGTATTTTACCAGAAATATCTCTAAAATTTATGGGCATAGATTCTTGAATCCTTTGGGTTAGATTGTCTATCATTTCTTCTATGCTAATTACTTTTTTTACTTCTACTTCTGGCAAAGATATCTTCTTTGGAATTCGTCCTAATGCTACACGCGCAAAATCCAACATACTTTCTTTGGAAATTTGTTCGTCAGGTAGGAAAATAATTGTTTGGTTTTTGTGTTCTTGTGGTATAAAGATAATATTTTTGCCAAATTTTTCTTTTATTTTTACAGACAATGAACTGAATATTTCATATAAACGCAATCTGTCTTCTAAATCAGAGATGTCATTTTCTTCACTCAAAGTTAAATTCAGTCCTGGAAGTAAAGATTTAGACTTAATTAGAATAAGTGTTGCCGCTACTATAATAAAATTAGACACTATGCTCGGATGCATAGACCCTAGATTATTTACATATTTTATATAGTCCTCTGTGACTTTTGAAAGAGATATATCGCTAATAAAAAGCTTCCTCTGTTTTACTAAATCCAAGAGCAAAGAAAAAGGGCCTTCGAAAGTACCAGTTTTTACGCTATAGGAGTTATTCAAATCATCTTCCATCCTATCCATATTAACATTTTTGTGTATTTTTTAAAAATAGTTATACTAGAACAATGACAAAGAATACAAAAAAGGTTCGTCTTTCTAAAGAAATCGTCCCCACAGAATATGATATCAAGTTACATCCAGATCTTGAGAATTTTACTTTTGTTGGTGAAGAAGAAGTAAAAATTGAAATTAAAAAAGAAACGAAAATAATCACTCTGCATAGCAAAGAAATACAAATAGACACAGCAAGCATCAATTCCATTTTTGCCACAATTTCTTACAATGAAGAATCTGAAACAGCCACATTTACTTTTAAGAATAAAATAAAAATAGGCAAATATAAATTGAAAATTAATTTCAAAGGCATACTCAATGACAAAATGCGTGGATTTTATCGCTCATCTTATATCTATGAAGGCAAGATGCACAATATGGCCACCACACAATTCGAAGCGACAGACGCGCGTCGAGCATTCCCCTGCTTTGACGAGCCAGCACACAAAGCAGTATTCCATGTGTCGCTTGTAGTACCGAAAGGTAAAACTGCAATTTCGAATACTGTGCCTGTATCTAACACAAAACACGAGTCTGGTTTTGAAGTTATTAAATTCGCTCCAAGTCCCAAAATGTCCACCTATCTGCTAGCATTCATTGTGGGCGATTTTGAATATATTGAACAGAAATCTAAACGAGGTGTAATAGTCCGAGTGTACACTACTCCCGGCAAAATTCATCAAGCAAAATTCTCTCTCGATGTGACCGTAAAAGTTTTAGATTTTTATGAAGAATATTTTGACATTCCATATCCACTCAATACACTAGATATGATTGCTATTCCGGATTTTCAATCACTCGCAATGGAGAACTGGGGAGCCATAACATTTCGAGAAGTAGGACTTTTAGTCGATGAGAAGAATACTTCAGTTAGTTCAAAAGAATTGATAGTAGAAGTCATTGCTCACGAGTTGGCTCATCAATGGTTCGGTAATTTGGTGACTATGGAATGGTGGACACATCTCTGGCTCAATGAAGGTTTTGCATCATATGTGCCTTATCTAGTGATTGAAAAATTATTTCCAGAATGGAATATCTGGGAACGCTTTAATTCTCAAAGGCTTGGATCTGCATTAAAGCTTGATGCATTAGCAAATACTCACCCAATAGAAACAGAAGTTCATCATCCAAATGAAATTGGAGAAATTTTTGATGAAGTATCATATTCTAAAGGCGCAAGTGTCATTCGAATGCTCGCAGACTATTTAGGAGAAAAAGATTTCCGAGACGGACTTCGCTATTATCTTAAAAAGCATAGCTATAAAAATACAAAGACAATACACCTCTGGCAAGCATTTGAGAAAATATCTAAGAAGCCAGTGGAAAAAATAATGCAGAACTGGACTCAAAAGAGTGGCTACCCTGTGATTAAAGCCTCGCTTGGTACTTCGAATGCTAATTTAATTTTAAAACAAGAAAGATTTTTCTCTAACTCAACATCCAAATCAAAATCTAAAGATACAACTACATGGCAAGTACCTATTTCTTTCAACTTAGAATCCAAGCTCCCAGAGAAAATTTTATTATCAAACAAAAATATTTTACTTGGCGGTTTAACCGCCAAGTGGGTGAAATTGAATTCTAACGAAAGTGGATTTTTTAGAACTGCATATAGCAGAGAATTACTTGATGGGTTACATGAACCTGTGCTAAATAAAATCTTAAACCCTATTGATAGACTCGGTATTGTGCGAGATTTGTTTGCTCTATCAGAGGCAGGAATCATACCGACAACAGATGCATTGGAATTTTTATCGAGCTACAAGAATGAGGACAATTATCCAGTTTGGGTAGAAATAGCTGGAGGACTTGCGAAATTAAAACAATTGTTAGCAAAGACAAAAAAAAAAGAAGCTTTTGATATTTTTTGTCTTGCACTTTTCTCCCCTCTTGCACATTCACTTGGTTGGGAAAAGAAAAAAAATGAGAAGCATACCGATGCCTTACTTCGTTCGCTCTCCATATCTTTTGCTGGGCGCTCAGGGGATAAAAAAATAATTATAGATTCAAAGAAAAAATTTACACATATGAGGAAAGGCTCACACATAGATGCAGATCTGCGAAATACAATTTATGGTATTGTGGCTTCAAATGGCACAAAGAAGGAATATGATATTTTTATAAAATTATATAAAAATGAAGTTCTACATGAAGAGAAAAATCGTATTGGCCATGCATTGACAGATTTTAGAGATGTAAAATTACTTGAGAAAACCTGTGAATTTGCCACAAATAAACATGTACGAATTCAAGACACTGTCTCTATCCTATCTGGAATTGCAATAAATCCAATCGGGCGTGATGTATGGATGCAGTTTATAATAAAAAATTGGAAAGAGTTACTCAATAAATATGGTGAAAATGCGTATACTCTTTCTGCCTTAGTA
>JALYOD010000044.1 GCA_030857065.1 bacterium
AACTTGGTAATACATTACGGCTTGCAAGTAAGGGCAAATTCTTGAATTCGATTGTTACCATTATCTGCAACATACAGATTACCCTTATCATCAAAAACAATATCTGCAAGATTCTTAAACTCACCATCGCCTGCACCGTATTTACCCCACTCATTTATTTGTTTATATGTAATTCCATCTATTGAACTAAACTCCTGAATTCTATAATTCTCAAAATCAGATACGAAAACATTACCAGAAGAAGATATAGCAACACCACCAAAAAATTCAAATTGATTTTCCCCTCTTCCTCGTGTACCCCATTTTGTAATATAATTACCATTATTATCAAATTTCAACATTTGATAAGATTCACTATCACCTATATAAATACTCCCATTTTGATCAAATGCCATTGCATTTGGAAAGCCAAATGGATAATTTATCTTAGAGATAAAATTATATTTTATACCATCTATTGAACTAAATTTCTGAACTCTACCTATTGGATTACTAGAATCTGCCACATAAACTTCGTTTTTTACATTTATTTCTAAATCTGTAATAGATATAAACTGTCCATCTTTAGTACCAGAAGTACCCCATTTTGTAATATAATTACCGTTATTATCAAATTTTTGAACTCTATTATTCCCAATCTCAGCTACATAAATATTGCCATCTGTATCAGATGCGAGCCCTTGAGCAGAAATGAACTCACCATCACCTGTACCATATTTACCCCACTCTATATAACTACCATCTGGTTTATATTTGCGTACAGATGATCCCATAAGCACAAAGATATTACCCTTAGAGAATGTAAGATCTATTGGAAAGTCCTCCACGCTCCACTTCTTTATCAATCTAAAACCTGCAGTTAAACAAGTGTTAGTAAAAATACAACTTATCTCCTCGTCTTTTTGAGGAATTATATCTAGAGTAGTGCCTAGCCCTTCTATAACACGACGAGTTGTTTGGGTTGAAGGGACTGAAACTTCACACCTATATTTTGTATCGTAATTACTTAGGCCCTTCAAATCAGTTGTTTTTACTTCAGTGATGGTATGCTTTCTTCCTGCAATCAACCCCCCACCACATGAAATATGAGGAGGATAGATTTGATCGTTGTCCCCAATAATACAAGTATAACTACTATTGTTAGGAAAATCTGTCTTAAAAACTTTAATACCAAATGTATCATCACTATGATTTGGCTCTATCTCCTTTGTTAGAATTATGCGAGGTGTAGGAGACGGGTCAGGATTTGGTGGAGTACCCATAAAATTTATTTTAATATCCGAAATACCAATATCACTTTCATTTTTAGCTCCCATTAAGGATGCTGTAATATTATCTCCATTCTGGAAAATACCATATGCTAGAAATAAAGAAACAGCAATCAATGATGTAATACCAACTCCTACTAAAATATTTTTAAAATTAATATTTTTCATATAATGAATTATACCATTACTATCAGTAAAATAAACAAACAAAAAGAGCGGCGCCGTAGGCGCCGCTCTTTTTGTTTGTTTTTGTTTTTATCTAGCTACGAAAGGTAAAAGACCCATAAAGCGAGCGCGCTTGATGGCTTCCGCCAAAGAACGTTGGTTCTTTGAAGTAACACCAGTGCGCTTGTGGTTCATAATCTTACCATTAGGATTGATGAATTTCTTTAGAATCTCAATATCCTTATAGTCTATATATTTTATATTGTTTGCTGAAAAGTAATCTTGTTTCATGTATTTATTTTAAATTTATAATTTTTTTAATTGCTAGAGCCTAAAACGGTATATCTTCTGGGTTAATATCTTCTTCGGGGTATTCTATACCTCCGTCATCCATGCTATTCTCTTGCTCTTTTGGATTTAGAGCACTTCCTGTTGTTCCTCCAGCTGTACTTGCTCCACCTTTTGGACCAAATTGTGTTCTGTCAGCGATGATCTCGGTGCGATATTTCTTTTCACCACTTGTTTTGTCATCCCAACTCCTTGTCTGCATTCTACCTTCTACTAATATTGAATTCCCTTTCTTCATGTATTGAGCTATGGTTTCTGCTTGTCTACCGAAAGCTACTATATTGTGATAATCTGCGGATTCTTGCTTCGCACCACTCTTGTCTTTCCAGACACGATTGGTAGCTACAGAGAATGAGCAAACCTTGTTCCCTCCTGGTAATGCCCTTACTTCTGGATCACGAGTCAGGTTCCCTATTACAATTGCTTTGTTTAAATACATTTTGTTTATTTTTAGTTAATAATTGTTAATTTTTTTATAAAAACTATTTACTATTATCTATTAATTAAACTTCTACCATTGCGTCTATTTCTTTGTCTAATTCTTCTTTGTTAATTTCTACCACTTCCTCACCTTCTGTGCTCTTATTTACTCTTTTCTTGGACATATCTCTATAGGTGAATTTCTTAGTAGCGATAGTATTATCACGTACAGTCTTAAGGATAATAAAACGAATAACATTTGGATCAAGATCAAGCTTTTTCTTTAGTTCCAAAATAGAAGATGTGCTCATTTCAAACTTTACCCAACCAAAATAAGCAGAGTCGAATTTGTTACGCACATTGGCTACAACTTTGAGCATTGGATAAGCCAGAACCATCATATGAGGCATATCATCAGAAATAAATTCACCTTTGAAATTAGCCACCAAATCTTTTATGGAAGTATATACAGAGCCTAAATTCTCATCAGTTATAGTAGGTACCAAAAGATAACCAAGCTCATAAATTTGGGTTTTTGGGTCGAAATTCTCGACTTCCATAGTGTCTTTGTTTTCATTTCCTTTCATAATTACATCCTAACAGATTTATGAGACTAAATCAAGTTTTACAAAGAAAGTAGCTCCTTTGTCTTTGCCTTCAGACTCTACCCATACTTTGCCGTTATGCCCTTCTACTACGAGACGAACAGTAAATAAACCATAACCCGTAGAGTCCACATTAGTCCTCAAAGATTCTTTCCCCCTACCACCTTCAGTAAAAAGTACATTCTTGTCTTCTGTTGTTATACCTACACCAGTGTCTTTGACACTGAACAATAGTTTGTTGCCTTCTGTTTTAGCCAAAGAAACTACAACCCCTCCTGCTCGAGTGTATGTGATAGCATTTTCTATCAAATTATTCACAACTTCTTTTATCCAAAACATATCCCCTGTCATTTTGAAATCTCCCTCACCTACATTGCCTTCGAATTTCAAACCTTTGGATTCTGCGACAATTTTCTTTTCGGCAATAGCTTGCACAACAACATCTTTGAAATCTATTGCTTGTGATTCAAATTTCACTAGACCTTTTTGCAAATTGGCAGCGTTCAAAATCAAATCAACCGTCTTGATACCATTGTCGTCAGACTTTAGACCTTTGTCAGCTATCATTTTGACTTGATCAGATATATCTCCAAAGCTTCCATCGAGTAGGCCTGCGAAAATGTATTTGGAACGAGTAAAAGATCCTTTGACTTTATGAGTAATCAAATGCGCCAAAGAGTCTCTTTGTTGTAGAGTAGCTTGCAAATTGGTGTTTAATTTTTGCAATTCTTCTTTTTGTCTTATTTCTTTTATTACAGATTTTATTAGGAAATTCCCAAAAATCATTATCATAATAAATGTAACACTGTTAAGAGCAAAATTAATGGGTACTTTAATAAAGAAGAACTGAGCTCCAATCATTATACCCAGACCCCAGACTAGAGCCTGCACAGCAAATAGTTTAATATTAAAAGTATTAAATTTAATAATAATATAACCCAAGAATGCAATCAATATAGGCATGCCTATGAGTCCAGCTTGCGCCAAAACCCAATCATCAGTAAAACTACCGATGATATTACCCCAAGAAAAAGAAATAAGAAACAATATAACTCCAGCACTAAAAATTTTAATTTCTTTCTTTTTAGATAAATCTGTCTGTTTAAAATACTGTGTCAATGAAAATACAAAAATGATTAAAGTTAAAACGATCTCGATAAAATAAGTATAGTATTGAGCAATAGTGCCTTCTATTGCATTACAATCCAAAGATGAAACACCAATCAAATTCAAATTAGTTGGCAAAAATATAATGATAGGCAACAAGAGCAGTAATAGTACGAAAAATAAATCTAGGTGTGGGTGTGTTTTTTTTATAAAAAAATAAATTAAATAAAAACTCAAAACGTAAATCATAGGCTCGATCAATACCTGCAAAGACCAAAAGAACAAAACCGTATCAGGACGATTGGTCGCCCACAACAATAAATCAAAAAATCCCCAAACAAAGAATGCTAGACTAATAAAGAGTAGGATATAGCTTAATGTAGATTTTTTGGTTTTATAAAATAAAAACAAACCCACAAAAAGAGCTATACTCATAGCAGGAATATGCGAATAGAAAAATAGTGTTGGTATATTATCAGAAAAGATTAAAAATTGTGCATCGCTCCAGGGGCATAAATCCATAACTATATTATAAATTAAATAAAACTAATTGGAAGAGGTGTATAACAAATAACTACCTATAAGCATAACTATGATGCACAAAACACGATGTATCATGTGCCCTTTTGAAATTCTCTCAGTCACAATTTTAGGTAATACAATAGTCATAATAATAGCTCCAACAAAGACGAATAATGGTTGTGAACTACCAACGACCAAGACTAGAACTACTGGTGCAGATAAAATGGCAAAATTACTAGCTAGATTGCCAATCATATACAACACCTCACTTAATAAATTAAGAAGTAATGTCTTTGTATTAAAACTTACAAACATATAACGAAAAGCTTTCCTGAATTTTTTATAAAAAACAACAAGGAATAAGCCAAACAAAAAAAGTCCTAAATACTGCCAGAAAACAGAAATCCAGAAACTCTCAACCAAAGCCACCTTTTTAAACAAAACATCATTCAATGCGTAACACAAAGAAGAAATAGCTACTAAAAAGAATGCTTTTCTTTTAAATAAAACAGTTCTATCTATGTCTAATTCCAAGGACAAGACAAAAGCTCCTAACATGATAAGGAGAGACGCAAAAATTTGCTGTGTATTTAAAGATTCTCCTAAAATAAAATAACCTAGGAAGTAAGTAAATATTGGCAGTAATTGGAATAATGGTATTACTATAGATATCTCTTCTAGGTCTACAGCTTTTAAATAAAAATAAAAACCGATAGCACTTAGAAAACCAATAGACAGAAGGATTAGAAAAGAAAAAAGAGATACATTGAATATCTCTCCGTGAAAAAAGTATACAATAATAGGCAAAACTAAAACAGAAGACAAGCAAGAAAAAACGAGCAGAGATTCAACTCCTCGCTGTTTAAAATATTTAAACAGCATATATTTATCTATATGGTTAACTACTGCCCACAAAAGTGGACCAATTAACGCAAATAAAAACCAAGTACTCATAGAATTATTGTTGTTCTTTAGAAATAATAAAATCTCGATCTGCAAAAGATCTTTTGTAAGTTACAATAACAGACAATAAAATCAATACGCAGAAAACAAAAAGTATTATTTTATTTTTTACAGGCATGTTTTTATTATATCATTTAACATTTAAATCCCAAACACTCTTTTAGCATTTTTCAGGATTTGTTCTGCGACTATGGCTTCGGGTAGATTTTTGATCTCTGCGATTTTTTTAACAATCTCTATGACATACACGGGTTCATTTCTTTTGCCACGATATGGTACGGGGCTGACATATGGTGCATCTGTTTCAGTCATGATCATATCAAGAGGAGTGTATTTTATTATTCCTGCATAGTCCGCGCCCACTGATTTTCCATTTGCATCTTTCTTGGGTGGATAAGTTATAGCTCCTGTAAATGACAAAGTAAATTCAAAATCAAGAAAATCTTTCGCATCGTCTAAACTGCCAGCAAAAAAGTGCACATCGCCTTTTACTTTCGCGTGTTCTTTCAAAATTTCTAATGCATCTCTATATGCATTGTGTTCTTTTGATTCAGGGTTATTTCTAATGTGAAGCATTATCGGCTTGTTAAATTCATTTGCCAGTTCTATTTGAGAAATAAAATCTTTCTTCTGTTTCTCTGTAGAGTCTATATCCATACGATAGTAGTCCAGTCCACATTCGCCGATGCCTACTACTTTCGAACTCTTGAGCATTTCACGATATGCGTCTTTATCAAAATTCTCCCCACGAGATGTGAAATCTTTGCCACCAACACCGAGTTCCTTCTCATCATGATACGATGCCCCTGTGTGTATCGGGTGCAATCCTATGATGGCATACACCCCTTCGTTCTCTTCTGCCATCTTCACTGCATATTTAGAAGTGTCCACCTGCGTACCGACATTTATCACTATTACCCCCGCCTCGCGCGCGGATTTCAAGACCTCCCCACGGTCCTCATCAAAGGCCTTGAAGTTCACGTGTGAATGTATGTCTATGTATTTAAAATCCATAATTTAATCTTCTTTATTTACCCCCTCTGGCCTCCCCCTAACTAGGTGGAGGT
>JALYOD010000030.1 GCA_030857065.1 bacterium
TCATAAAAGTTTCTTAAATTTTAATTTATACAAAATATGTCATCAATAGATGAAATACGAGATGTGCGTATAAAAAAACTCGAAATTCTCCAAGCTCGAGGAATTAATGCATATCCAGCAAAGTCCAACAAAGAACTATCTCTCGATGAAGCTCTAGAACATTTCGATAATTTAGAAACAAATAAAGAAGAGAAATGGATTGCAGGACGCATTATGTCACTGCGTGGACAAGGGGCGATAATATTCGTGACAATTTTTGACGGCTCTGCTAATTTTCAAATTTTATTTAAAAAAGATGTAATAGGTGATGATAAATTCAATTTATTTAATGAGGCTATAGATGTCGGTGATTTTATTGAGACCAAGGGTATATTTTTTATTACTAAACGAGGCGAGAAAACTCAAGAAGCTTATGATTGGAATATCCTGACCAAGACCTTGCTTCCACTGCCTGAGAAATGGCATGGACTTCAAGACATAGAAGAGCGCTTTAGAAAAAGATATTTGGATATATTGATGGATCCTGAAGTAAAAGAATTACTTGTAAAGAAAACAAAATTTTGGGAGACAACTCGCAATTTTATGAAAGAAAGAGGTTTTATTGAAATAGAGACTCCAACCCTAGAAGTCACCACAGGTGGAGCAGAAGCCACACCTTTCAAGACTTACAATGAGGACTTTAAACTCCCATTGTATTTGCGTATATCTATCGGAGAGCTTTGGCAGAAAAGATTAATGTCTGCTGGTTTTATGAAGACTTTTGAAATAGGTCGCGCGTATCGTAATGAAGGCTCGGATGCAAATCATTTGCAAGAATTTATGAATATGGAATTCTATTGGGCGTATGCGAATTATAAAGATGGGATGAAGCTCGTAGAAGAACTTTACAAAAAAATTGCTGTAGATGTTTTTGATAAAACAGAGTTTGAGACTCGTGGATACAAATTCGACCTCGGCGACACTTGGGAGGTAATAGACTACAGAGATACAGTCAAAAAAGAAACAGGCATAGATGTACTCGACACCACTTATGATGAAGTAAAAAAAACATTAGATAATCTAAAGGTCGTCTATGATGGTGAGAATATGGAAAGACTTGTAGATACATTGTGGAAATATTGTCGCAAACAAATATCTGGACCAGTATTTTTAACTGGCCACCCGAAGCTCGTGTCTCCACTTTCAAAATCTATGCCTGATAATTCTCAATTAACAGAAAGATTTCAAATTATCATTGCAGGGAGCGAAGTAGGCAATGGTTTTTCTGAACTCAACGACCCTATAGATCAAGCACAAAGATTCTATGCTCAAAACGAGCTACTAGCTAGTGGCGACAAAGAAGCCATGATGCCGGACTACGAATTCGTCGAGATGCTCGAGTACGGAATGCCGCCGACTTGTGGCTTTGGTTTCGGTGAGATGCTTTTTGCTTTCCTAGCTGACAAACCAATCCGCGAAACCCAATTTTTCCCCCTAATGCGCCCTCGTCACGACGAATAATTTTGCGGAAGCCGGTCTTCCGCAAAAATGAAATTACAGAATTTATACATAAAGTCTTAACCTCATATTCAAAATATATAAATACTAAATATAAAAGAACAGGCACTCTTTTTGAAGGTAGATTTAAGGACACACATATAGAGGAAGACCCTCAAGCGAAATACATTTTTTCATACACACACTTAAACCCAGTAAAGTTGATAGATAAAGATTGGAAGGAGGATGGCATAAAGGATTGGAAAAAAGCTAAAGAATTTTTGAAAAATTATAAATGGTCAAGCTATTTAGATCACAAAGGATTATCCGTTCAGAAAATAAAATATTAAATTTAGAAGATTTCCCTGAATACTTTCAAGATATTAAAGATTTGGATGATGAAATAAAAGATTGGCTAGATTATAAAGACAAAGGATAATCTTGCGAAAGCCGGTCTTCCGCAGAATACAGTAGAATAAAAAAATCGCCCCTCACTTAGTGAGGGGCTTTTTATCTTCTTAATTTAAATATTTATTTTGAGACCTGTGGCATGCCTATAAAATCTGGGTTTGGAATCAGAACTTGGTAATTAGTTCCACAAAATTGAAATTGAACTATTTCAGGTTCTTTGTGCCATGCAGACCTAACTGCTTTTTTGTGTTTGATTTGTTGGACAAACAGCTCACCATTTTTTATAATTTGTAGTCTACACCAAGATTTTTGTTTTTGTTCATTTTCTATGAACGCAAAATACCAAGTTTTAAATAAAGGTACCATAGTCGAAATTCCGATTTCCATGCTTTATTTTTTTTATTTATTAAGAAATTTTTTTTCCAGGAGATTTATTAAAAAATTATAATGAATAGCCATAGCGATGTTGCCAGAAGCAAGCTCCTCTAAAGTACCTATCAATATATTCTTTTAATCTTGTTTTTTTCTTTTCTTGGTTTTTAAATTTTTCAAATCCTGTATAAATTTGGATACTAGGATTGCTTATTTCTTCTTGGATTTCAATAAAATCCATTTCATGACGACGCCACCAAGTTACATTATTCTTCATTTCCATTTTTTACTTTTTAAAGAATTGTGAGCAAAATTACTCAGAAATACTATACCATAGACATTAAAATTATCAAAAAGAAGACAGGGAAGTTATCCACATATAGGCTTTTGCTATGTGGGATAGGGTGGGATATAATATATATCAAGTGGGAAGAAGTGGGAAATCTTGTGAAGGTGTGATTATTATTTTAAGTTAGAATTTTAAAGAAATTTATGTTAATCGGTGAATATATACATACAATAGATGAAAAGAACCGTATATCAATGCCGGCAAAATTTCGTAAAGAATTAGGCAAGAAAATAATAATCACACCAGGCATAGATAATTGTTTGTTTGTTTTCAAACTTTCCGAATGGACAAAGGTTTCTAAAAGATTGAGCAGTAGTGAAGGCGAGCTTTCTTTTCTAAAGAATGATCAACGTAGTTTCAATAGATATATGTTTGGTCGCGCAGCAGAAGTAGAGCTCGATAGTATAGGACGCATATTAATACCAGAATTCTTAAAAGAAAAATTAAAATTAAAAGGAAGTGCGGCGATAGTAGGAGTAGAAGATAGACTTGAAATATGGAATGACAAAGTATGGGCAGAATATAAAAACAAAATAGACAAAGATGGAGCAGATTTAGCAGAAAAGTTAGCGCAAAAGAATTAAGACAAAAGATGCAAAAGAAAGATACAGTCGAATCAGTTCACAAAAGTGTTCTTTTAAATGAAACAATAGAAGGTCTACATCTCTCCAGCGATATGATAGTACTCGATGGTACGTTCGGAGGTGGAGGTCATAGTGTAGAAATTTGCAAAAGATATAGAAATATCAAAATAATAGCCATCGATCAAGACAAGGGTGCTTGGAGTAAAGCAGAAAACAAATTTAAAGATTTAGATTGTGATATTACTTTTATTAACACAAATTTTAGAGATATTGATAAAGCTTTAGATGAAGTCGGTATAGATCAAGTAGATGGTTTTGTGTTAGATTTAGGACTTTCATCTGATCAGCTCGAAAATGCCGGTAGAGGATTTAGCTTTATGAAAGACGAACCACTACTTATGACTATGAAAGACAATCCAACAGATGAAGATATAACTGCTATAGACATAGTGAATACTTGGGACGAAAAGAATATTGCAGATATCATTTATGGTTACGGGGAAGAAAAGTTTTCTAGACGTATAGCGCGTGCGATAGTAGAAACAAGAGAAATAAAAGAAATAAAGACGACTTTTGACTTGGTATCTATTTTAGAGGATTGTTTACCGGGAGTTTACAAAAGAGGAAGATTGCATTATGCGACAAGGACATTTCAAGCATTACGCATGGCAGTCAATGATGAACTCAATACATTAGAGTTGGGATTGAGGAAGGGATATGATGTTTTGAAGAATGGTGGGAGGATGAGCGTTATTAGCTTTCATAGTTTAGAAGATCGAATAGTAAAAAATTTTTATAAAGTAAAAAAAGATAGTGGTGAAGGAATTTTAATAAACAAAAAGCCAATTATAGCCAGCAGTGTAGAGCTTAAAAATAATCCACGTGCACGTAGTGCCAAATTAAGAATAATAGAAAAAAATAAATGAGAAATGCAACTTTCAAATTAAATAGTTATGTAGCCAATATTGATGTTATTGATAATTCTAATTTAGAAAAGAAATTTTTTCACTCTATGATTTTTGTCTTAGGTCTTTTGGGTATTGGTTACTTCTTTATTGTGGCTAATATCACAGTTAATGTTATTGAACGAAAGAATTTGTTAGAAGAAGAGCATTTGTTGTCTAACGAATTGGGTGATTTGGAATTGAAATATTTAGCGATATCTAGTAAAGTAGATTTGAATTTAGCATACAAAATGGGTTTTCAAGAAACCAAAGCTACTTTTGCTACTCGAATTAGTACTACACCTTTGTCTAGCTTACACTTTGCAAAAGAAAATTTGGCCCAAAATACTAATAGTATAAAATTGGCAAAAAATGAATTTTAGTTTTTTTTCTATATTTAAAAGTAACAGAACCAAGGTAGTGTCTATTTTTATACTATGTTTTTCTTTTGTCTTGATTGGCAAGCTTTTTATGTTGCAGATAGTGCATAAGAATTATTTTACAGAAAAGGCTGACAGGCAATATGTCAAAAATCCTTCATTGTTGTTTGAGCGAGGAAGTATTTATTTTGAAAATAAAGATGGTGAGCTAATATCGGCCGCTACTCAAACAGTAGAATACAAACTAGCTATTAAACCCAATGAAATTAAAAATCCAGCATCTTTGTATGATTCTTTGAGTAGCGTCGTCTCTATAGACAAAACTGACTATGATCTCAAAATAAATAAAAAGAATGATCCACACGAAGAAATAGCTTCGGGTCTATCCAAAGAACAAGCTGACAAAATATCTTTATTGAAATTATCTGGCATAGATTTGCCTAAAGACAAGAAGCGTTTCTATCCGGGTGATTCTCTTGCTTCACATTCTATTGGTTTCGTGGCTTATAAAGGCGACGAATTGGCAGGCAGGTATGGACTCGAGAGATATTATGACAATGTGCTCAATAGGTCCAAGGATAACCCATATGTGAACTTTTTTGCAGAAGTATTTTCTAATATTAGCGAAACTATTTTTCACAACGAACAAAAAGAAGGTGATATAATCACCACTATCGATCCTAGGGTTCAAAGTGTTTTTGAGAAAGAGCTCATGCAAGTCAAAGATAAATATAATGCGAATTCTGTTGGTGGTATTATTATGAATCCCAAAGATGGATCTATCTATGCCTTAACAGTATTGCCATCTTTTGATTTGAACAATTTTAACAAAGTAAAAAATGTGAAAACTTTTTCTAATCCATTAGTAGAAAATGTTTTGGAATTTGGTTCTATTATCAAGCCTTTGGTTATGGCTGGTGCCATCAATGAAGGAGTGTTGAGTGCTGATACGAAATACAATGACACGGGTTCTGTGACGGTAGACAAAAAAGAAATATTTAATTTTGATAAAAAAGCTAGAGGGCCGAATATAAGTATGCAAGAAGTATTGAATCAGTCACTCAACACTGGTATGGTTTTTGTTGAGAAAAAGTTGGGCAAAGAAAAACTGCGTGATTATTTAATTTCTTATGGTATTAAAGAAAAGACTGGTATTGATTTGCCAAATGAGACTAGTGGACTTGTGTCGAATTTGTATACTCCTAGGGAGCTTGAGTATGCAAATGCGTCTTTTGGTCAAGGTATAGCTCTTACTCCAGTTGAGATGGTGCGAGCTCTTGCGTCTCTCGGGAATGGTGGTGAACTTGTAACACCACATCTAGTACAAAAGATTAAATACGCTGATGGTTCTGTAAAAAAAATTGTGCATGATAAAAAAACTACCAAATTAACACCAGAATCTTCAAAAGAAATTACTCGTATGCTTGTGGGTGTGGTGGATAGTTATTTGAAAATTAAAAATGCGAAACTCGAGAATTATAGTATCGCCGGCAAGACTGGTACTGCGCAAGTTGCAGACCTCGTCAATGGAGGATATTATAAAGACAGGCATACACATTCGTACTTTGGATATTTCCCAGCTTCTGATCCAGATTATATTGTATTCTTGTATGCGGTGAATCCACAAGGAACTCCATATGCTTCGACAACATGGATAGATCCATTCATCAATATTACAAAATTTTTAATTAATTATTACCAAATTGCACCTGACAGATAAATATGAAAAATCTTTTTAAGAAAATCATTACGAGTATTTTAATCTTTATATCCAAGTTAATTCTTTGGAAATATAAACCCAAGATAGTAGCTATTACAGGATCTGTAGGCAAGACTTCTACTAAAGACGCTGTTTTTGCTGTATTGTCTCGTTTTACTTATGTACGTAAGACTGACAAAAGTTATAATAGCGAAATAGGATTACCATTGACGGTGCTTGGAGTACCTAATGGTTGGGATGATCCTATTGTTTGGTTCCGAAATATCCTTAAAGGATTATGGCTTTTTGTTTGGCCACATAAATATCCAAAGTGGCTTATACTCGAAGTCGGAGTAGGCAAGCCAGGTGATATGGCTCGTACTGCGTCTTGGCTCAAGACAGATGTAGTCATCATAACTGCTATAGGAGAGACTCCTGTACATATAGAATTCTTTGAATCTAAGAAACATCTAGTAGAAGAAAAAGCAGGACTTATCAAAACTCTTAAAAAAGATGGTATTTTGGTTTTAAATGCAGACGATCAAATAGTTTTGGATATGAAGAATAAAACTAAAAATAGAATCGTGACTTATGGGTTCGATGGTGAGGTAGATGTTAAAGCTAATAATATGAATATTTTGTATTCTGATAATAATGAGCTAAAAGGAATAATCTATCGTCTTGATAGTGGAGGTTCTAGTTTGCCAGTACTCCTCGAAGGTGTATTTGGTAAAAATTATATTTATGCATCTTTAGCTACTTTAGCACTTGCTTATGGTTTGAAAATGCCACTGATTGAATCCATAGATGCTTTGAAAAATTATGGTATTTCGCAAGGACGTATGTGTTTGCTCGTAGGCATCAATCATTCTTTGATTATAGATGACACTTACAATTCTTCGCCTTTTGCTTGTGAAGCAGCTTTACGAACACTAGGTGAAGTAAAATCAAATGGTAGGAAGATAGCAGTATTAGGCGACATGTTAGAACTTGGTCGTCATACTGATGATGCGCACAAAGATGTAGGAATATTGGCGAAGCATAACACTGATGTATTGGTGACAGTAGGACCTCGTGCAAAGAATATAAAAGATGGTGCAAAGGGTGAAGGAATGGATATAAATAATATTTTTGAATTTAACAACGCTCGTGAAGCAGGAGTATTTCTGAAAGATTTCATAAAAGAGGGGGATTTGATACTTGTCAAAGGATCTCAAGGCATGCGTATGGAACGCACCGTAGAATGTATTTTAGAAGATCAAGCAAACAAAAAAAATCTATTAGTTCGCCAAGACCGTGAGTGGTTGAAGAAAGTTTAGAAAATGCTATATTATAATGGTTCGTTTTTGGCTCTATCGTCTAATGGTTAGGACACATCCTTCTCAAGGATGGAATCGGGGTTCGATTCCCCGTAGAGCTACACTAAACAAATAAACTACAAATAAAAAAACGCACCTCCAACCTTCGTGGAAATGCGCTTTACAGTAAATTAAAAACCAAATTAAATTAAGTTGACCGCTATAGTTATCTATTCGAGTGGACAACTCATAAAAACAACTTTTAATTTTTGAAAATAGGTTTTTTTGGATGGTTAATCCCTTTCATAGATGTCAGTCTGAACATCTTATTGGGGGAAAGTAATCCATCATTGATCGTTCCGCAGACTAAGTCTGTGGAATCAAGGTTATCATCCTGACTTATAGGATGATTGACACAAATGGCTTGACCGTTACCGGTATCAACCCAATGACTACTGAGGTCGTGAGAAATTTTACCTAAATTCATGTGAATTTTTTTTGAAAAAATAAAAATAAGATTTAGTAGTGTGATGTGTAGTAGTAGGTTTCTTATTTTTTAAAATAGTTGGGTGGAGGTTTGGCTCGCTTCATAACGATAGGGGATTAAAAAAAATTAAAAAAAATTTTTTCAAAATTGTATTTTTCTTTTGTAACTCCCTTGAGTTAAGCAATAAAAAAACACAATAACAATATCAAAAAAATAATACTCCCATGGAGTTTTTATGTCAAGTAATAAAAATCACATATGTGGATTACTTATTTATTCTTCTTTTGGTTTATCTAGGGCAATGTTTGAGAATTCTGGCGAGGTGCCAGCGATACGTAGGACGTCTTTGTCTATTTTTTTGAGTTCTTTACCAGAAGAATTGTAATGGCTCACCACTGTGCTCAAAGAGTTGCCGAGCTTTACATGATATTCATCATAGTTTTTTAAATGTTTTCCGAGCTCTTCGACTCGCTTGATTATTTCTTTTGCACTTTCTTCTATCTGCATTGCTTTGAGACCTTGGAGGACAGTTTGGAGGTATGCGAGGAAGGAAGTGGGGGAAGTAATGATGACTTTGTATTTACCAACAGCGCGCTGGATCAAAGAATCATTTTCTTCGTCTTGCTGGTTGATATTTTTACCACCTATTTTGTTGGTGATGAGGTCATAATAGATAGCCTCGTGGGGTATGAACATAAAGGCGAAGTCTGTAGTGCCAGCTGTGGGTTGTATGTATTTGGAAGTCTCTACGATTCTATTTTTCAAATCATTCACGAATATGGTTTCGAGTTTCTTCTTTTCAGTACTGTCCCGCTCTTCGATCATTTTGTTGTAATTTTCCAATGAGAATTTGGAGTCTATCGGGATGATTTTGTCTTTGACGAAGACTACCGCGTCGGGAATTAAGTCCTTGCCATCCTCATCTTTACCGAGTCTGTATTGCATTTCATAACTCCCTGGAGGCAAGACATTTTTTAATACTGTCTCTAGATAATACTCGCCGAGTATTCCGCGTTGCTTTGGGTTCTTTAAAATATTTTCTAAGCTTTGGAGCTGGTCAGCGAAAGAGATGACTTGCTTGTTGGTCTCGTCGAGTCTTGTGAGCTTTTCGGTGACATCACGAATGATTTTATTTGACTCACTAGAGTGGAATTGCAAACTATCGCGAACTTGCTTGTGACTCTCGCCGAGCTTGTTGTCTACTGTTCTAGAGAGTTCATTGAGCTGTTGCAAAATAAGCTGAAGGCCTACATTGTCTTTATCTTCTTCTGTATTTTTAGTCTTTTTTTTACCAAAAATAAAAAAGGAAAGAATCCCACCTATGAGTAATGCTATTAAAATAATTTCAACATTTTGCATGTTTACATTTTAACACATTTTTTTATTTCCCTAAATGATACTGGAGAGTATAAATCCAGTCTTCGTCTATTTGGTCAGAGTTTTGTTTTTCTTTCAAGAGCCATTCGAGCCAACCACGGTCAATACGCAAGACTTCTGTGACCTTTTTGCCTTTGTGCTTGCCGAAGTTG
>JALYOD010000032.1 GCA_030857065.1 bacterium
ATCCACAATTCATAATGCAACAAAAGATAAGAGATATATCCCAAAGGCACAGAAATAAAATATGAGATAAATCCTAAAATACCAGTCAGGAACCCGAGCCCCATAGTAATAGGAATAAAAGGCAAAACTAAAATGTTCGCAGGCAAAGCCACGATCGATAAATTCCCCATTTTATAAAGTATGAATGGTAAGACAAAGATATACGCTGCGAAAGTGACATTGATAATGTCTCTGAGCTCAAAACTTTTTGTTATCCACCCGAAATGTTTTTCAATCCTTGGCGCATAAAATATCACCGCAATAGTGGCGATAAATGAAAGCTGAAATGACACATCATAATAAAGCACATAAGGGTTCAAAATTATCATAGCTACTCCAGCCAAAAGCAATGCTCTGCCCACATCGTAGGTGCGCCCCGTCGCTCGGGCTACGAGTGTAAGTACCGCCATGATACCGGCACGAATAGCGGTGGAGGATCCACCTGTCATAATTACGAATAGAATTATGGAGAGTATACCAAAGCTAATGCTAAAATTCTGTGGAAAAAATCTGATAGACCTAAATAATTTCATCAGCCACTCTGCCACGATAGTGACATTGTAGCCAGAGAGCGCCACGATATGTATCGTGCCAGTACGAATAAAAGACTCTCTCAAATCTGTAGAGAAGTTAGACTTCTCTCCCAGTATCAGCCCACCCATCAACAAAGATTCAGGTTGTGGTATAGCATAATTTATCTTTTCTAAGAATTTATTTTTGATATTAAATAAAAAACTTTTAATAAAATGACCATGTCCATGCGAGAGCACGGAAACATGAGCGAAATTCATAGAGTACAATATCCCATCTTTTTTTAAATAATTCACATAGTCAAAAGTTTTACCTGTATCAGTTATGAAGTTTTCTGGTTTTTCTAGTTTACCATTTAGCTTCACTTCGTCACCGTACTTATATTCACTACCTAATGGTGTAGAAACTAATATTTTTATATTCTCTTTATTATTTTTATCGTTTTTTATTTGAATAATTAATTTCTGACTATTCACTCTAGAGTCCGGCTCATCTACTATATCTCCCACGAGCTCTACTTTCTCACCCAATCTTTCATCTAAAATTTTAGAAATATTTTTTTCTGTATAATCAAATCTCAAAATCCCCAACACAATAGCCAAAATAAAAAATGAAGCTATTATGCCCCATTTGTTGCCATATTTATTTTGGCTCAAAAATTTAAAAAACAAAATGCCAATCAAACTCAACAACAAACACAATAAAATAAAATAAAAATCTACAATATATACAGAACGCAAAAATACTCCAAATATAAGACCGAAACAAACACTGTAAAATATTTTATCTTGCATAGGTTCAAAAAGTTGTGCCAAGAAAAATTTTAATTCTTTAGCAATACCGGCTCGCCATCCGCGAATGAGGTCGCTATTTCATCTACCCTATCATTGTATTGATGACCACTGTGCCCCGCGACATAATGCCATTTGATATTAAAATTCTGCACGAACATATAAAGCTCCTCCCAAAGCTCTCTATTCAATACTGGTTTTTTTTGAGAATTCTTCCAACCACTCTTTATCCAGCCCTGTATCCACTCTGTAATACCCAGTATCACATATTTAGAATCTGCATAAATCTCTATATTTGGAGTCTCTGTACCTATATCAAGGACTATCCTTGATATGTTTTTGTGGACAAACTTCAGCGCTTCAATGGCACTTTGGAGTTCCATTTGGTTATTGGTAGCGTGGCCACTTCTACCACCTAATTCTATATGTTTCTTCCCCATCATAATCAAAACTCCCCAACCCGCAGGCCCAGGGTTGCCACGCGCTGCTCCATCTGTATAGATTATTATTTTATCTTTCTGCATTTTTATATTATATCAATAATTCGGAGCCTTAGCTCTACTTTACCAGCGAAACGCGAAAGGTCGAAAGTAGCCAATAAATTTACACGTCCCCCATCATTGATGTTTTTAGTAAAAGATTCTGTATTAGAAAAAAATGCGATAGCTTTGATATTCTTGGCAGTAGCGTCAGAGAAAATTATTTCCAAATGCTCTCCCGAACCGTTCTTGCCAAACTTTTTTATTTTCTCTATATTTACATTTTCAAAAAGAAATGTCGGTTTTGGGTTTGCGAGTCCGAACGGAGCCATAAGCTCCAGATCTTTCCAGTTCTTCATATTCACACTAGAAAGTGTCGTAGAAATATCATATGCGACTTTTTCTTTTGTATTTTCTTTCTTTATATTTTTGAAAACTTTACAAAGCTCTTCTTCTAAATAGTGAATTTTGTCATTGTGTACGGCAAATCCACCCGCTAATTCATGCCCACCATAGTCAATAAAATGTTCACTGGCCAAACTCATAAGTTCCACTACAGAGCAAGACCCCGGAGAGCGACATGAGCCTTTGATAATATCATTTTCATCTTTACCCCACACGAACACGACCTTGTCATATTCATCGGCTATCTTACCAGCCACGAGTCCGAGTACTCCTATACGCCAAGCTCCGTCACCTATGACTATAACTTCTCCTATTTCTCTGCGCTCGAACACTTTCTTTACATGTTTCATAATGCCCAAGACTATACTCTTCCTCTCATCATTTATTTTAGACAAATGTGTAGCCAGTGTACCAGCTTCAACTTCATCTAGGGTAGATAGAATTTCAAAAGCACGCATTGGCGAGTCCATACGAGAGGCAGCATTAAGCCTTGGTGTCACCATGAATCCTATGTCATCTTCACTTATATGCTTCTGATCAATATTCATTTTGGCCAAAAGTTTTTGTAGTCCCAGTCGTGGAGATTTACGGAAAACTTTCAAACCAAAATATGCCAAAGTCCTATTCTCTCCTACTAGTGGCACCATGTCCGAAAGTGTAGCCAGCCCTGCCATATCCAGCAACCACTTCTCCCAACCATTATTTATTTTATAATGTTCGCCATATTTTTTTAAAAAACCTTGCACAAATTTAAATATTACTCCCGAACCACACAGCATCTTCTCCGGATACTCATCCACTTTAGGATTCAAGATTGCGTACGCTTTTGGCAAAGAAAAATCTGGATATGAAAAATTAAGGAGCCGTGGGTCCCCTGCCTGAATGTCTCCGAGGGCGAAGGCGGGAGAATTTTTCACATCTGGATTTTTCTTTATAGGCAAATGATGGTCAGTAATGATGACATCAATACCAAAACTATTAGTCAACTCAACTTCTGCTATAGCTGTAATACCCAAGTCTATAGTGATGATGAGTTTGATTTCTTTTTCTTTAAAAAGATCTATCGCTTCGATATTGAGTCCATAACCTTCACTATTGCGTTCAGGAATATACACTTCATAATTTTCATATTTAATTTTCTTAAATAAATCAGCAAGTATGACTGCCCCTGGTATACCATCACAATCATAATCCGCATATATAATTATTTTCTCATTATTATCTATAGCTTTATATAGCCTGCTGACTGAGCGCTCCATATCACGCAATAAAAAAGAGTCGTACATATCGCGTTCATAATCTGGATTAAGAAATTTTTCTATTTCTTGTTCATCTGTAATACCTCTTTTTGCAAGAAGTTTTAAAAGTAAGTCACTATGTAAATGCATTATGGCATTTTAGCACATTTATGTTTTTTTGTTATTTTTGTTATAATAAAAAGATGGAAAATAACTGCATTTTTTGTAAAATAGTCAAAAAAGAATTGCCTGCAAATATAGTATATGAAGATGCGAACTTTTTAGCATTCCTCGACATTCGTCCACTCGGCCCCGGCCATACGCTCGTCATTCCTAAAACACACTACAGATATGTATGGGACCTGCCTATGCAGGCAGGTGCATCGGGGAATATTGGTGAATATTTTACTATTGCTCAAAAAATAGCATTAGCACAAAAGAAAGCGTTTAACGCAGACATCGTGCGTAGCCAAATATACGGAGAAGAAGTCCATCACGCACACATATGGGTCTGGCCCGAAACTGTCGGCGACGCTATGGCATTCGAAGAAAATAAAAATAAAATAATTGAAGCACTAAAATAAAAAAACTTACATAATCTATATATGTAAGTTTTTAAGCATTTTGTTGTATATATCATAATTTTCTTTTTCAAAACAATATAGACATAACCTATCAATATGTTCAAATCGAAAACCTTGAATAACTTTCAAAGCAATCTTTGCTGCTTTTTCTTTTGGAAAACGGAAGATGCCAGTACTAATATTAGGTATGGCTAATGATCTAAAACTAGACCTCTCAGCTATATTTAAAATATTTTCATAAACTTTCTCTAAAATTAACTCTTCACCATTATCTCCATCAAACCACGCAGTACCTATGGCATGCAAAACAAACTTCGATCTCAGTCCTCCTCCAGTAGTCATAAAGACATCTCCAGCTTCTAACTCATTATGTTTATTCTTAAATGAACTATAAGCATCAGATAAACGTATGCCTCCATGCTTGTGGACGAGAGCATCTAAGCCGTTGCCTGGAATTAAAAATCTATTTGTACAATTAACAATCGCATCACCTTCAAAATCAATGATGTTACCTTTTCTCAAAAATAGTTTCATTATTTAATTTTTTTATTCAATTAAATCTAACACTCATCTATATATTTGTCAAATTTTGAGATTAGTATATAATATATTTATGTCTATAGAACAAACACAACTACAGCCCAAAAAAGAAAAAGTATTGCCTCCTTTTGAAATTAAAAAAGATAATGAAGCGCTTGAATATATAAAGAATCTATATGAGAAAGGTATTCGTCCTATTGTTACTGTACCTAGGCAATATGCAGAATATCTAAGACAAGGATTAAAACCTCATGCTACTTGGATAGGGATACCCTTAATAGCAGCGACCTTTGGAAGAGAACCTTTTATTCCTAGAAATGAGGACAGGATCATAGTAGAAATAAGAGGGATATCAATAAATCAGATTCGTCCACGTTTCACTGGTCCCAATAATTCTTTTTCAGGAGTAGTGGTACTAGAACCCCCAATACCACCAGAAAATATAAAATACAACTTATAAAAAACATCATGTACATGGTGTTTTTTATTTCAAAGCCTTGATACCCGGCAAAGTGCCTGCGGAGAGGAAGTTTAAAGTAGCGCCACCACCGGTCGAGACAAAGGTGAATTTTTGAGAGAGTTTCAACTCGTCTATGAGCTCTACAGTGTCCCCTCCACCTATGATGCTGGTAGTTTTATTTGTAGTTTTATTTTTAATTTTTGCTATTTCTTTCAAAATACTTTTAGTAGCCCTGTCGCCACCTACTTCGTATTTGCCAAGTGGGCCATTCCATAGAATTAATTTTGATTTTTTTACAACACTGGCTAAGAGTTTAATAGTTTCTGTGCCTACATCTATAATAGTATCGTCTTTGCTAATC
>JALYOD010000036.1 GCA_030857065.1 bacterium
ATTTCATACTCTGCTGTTTGAGCTTTTTGAATCAAATTTTGTGGATTGTTTACAATAACAGAAGGTGCAACAGCCATAGTCGACAAATCTTTCTCAAAATAACTCATTATACGGTTCAAAGCATCTTTATCTGCAAAAGCATCAGCATCAAGGCAACCAAAAAACGGTGTTGTAGACTTTTCCAAAGCAAAATTCAGAGCAGTATGTTTGCCACCATTTTTTTTAGTGTAAATTTCTATATTTTTTTCATTTTGAAATTTTTGCATGATTTCAAAAGTATTATCAGTAGATCCATCATCTATCAAAATTATTTTTAATTTATCTTTTGGATAATTTAAATTAAGTAATGACAAAACAGTACCTTCAATACTTTTACTTTCATTCCAAGCAGGTACAGCTATTGTCACATTAGGAAATTCTTTTAAAGGAGCTTCTCCTTTTCTAAATATAATTTTATTTTTATTTTCTAAAAAAGTAATAAGAAAAAACACTTGTGCATACATAGAAAAAAAGACTAATATGTAAAATATTACACTGAAAACTACTTCCATTTAAAAATTAAGGTTAAATTATTTATTTTCTACTGAACAAGAAATACAAGCTGCTTTACATTTTGCGCATTTACAACCAAAAATCATTACAACAGCACAAATACCAACTAAAAGATACACGATATTTTCAACTGTTGGCCAAGAACCAAGTAATAAATTGACAATATTCCAATTTGCATCGTTTATGAATAATGCTCCTGCGCCAACCAAACCCCAATTCACTCCTCCAACTATAACCAAAATTTTTGCAATCATAGAAGGACCACAACCGCTACATTTACAATTTCCCATACACATTTTTTTATTTATCTCAATAAAAATTGAAAATATTAAATTAATAAATGACCTATGTCTATTATAGCACAATTTGGTTTAAAATGGTATTATATAAATATTAATAAATAAAAAGATTATCTTATGGAAAATATAGAAAATAACAATGAAAATTTAGAGCACAAAAGTACTAGCAACAATAAACAAATAGTAGCAGCTATTATAGTAGCTGGACTTATCATCGCAGGTGCTATTTTGCTCAAAGATAGCAAAAAGCCGGTCAATGATTTGCGAGGAGTGGAAGAAACAAATACAAAAAATAACGAATCAAAAAACATCCGACCTATTACTGAACAAGACCATATCCTAGGCAACAAAGACGCTAAAATATTAATAGTAGAATACTCTGATACTGAATGTCCTTTCTGCAAAGTTTTTCACAATACAATGCACAAAATTATCTCAGAAAACACAGATGTGGCTTGGGTATACAGACACTACCCTATACCAGAACTGCATTCAAAAGCATTTAATGAATCCTTGGCGCTCGAATGTGCTTGGGAATTTGGGGGCAATGAAATGTTTTGGCAATATACAGATGAAGTTTACAAAAGAACACTCTCAAATGACAAACTACCCACAGATGAATTATCTAAAATTGCCACTGATTTAGGGTTGAATATAAATACTTTTAGCGCCTGTTTAGATAGTGAGAAATACAGTGAAAAAATTGAACAAGATATACTAGATGGTCAACGAATAGGTGTCCAAGGTACTCCTACTAGTTTTGTAGTTAAAGATGGCAAAATAATAGACATCATAGAGGGAGCACAACCTATAGAAAAAGTTCGCGAAATCATCAAAAAGGCTCGATATTAATCAAAATATAACGGGTACCATATTTTGATGTCGCTCGGATATTATGAAAATAAATTTTCACATACTCCTCACTAATCAAAATAATTCTTGAGTCTGGTTATTTTTTCATGGTCACGAAGTTTGTCGTGCACTTTGGCTTCAATCTGACGAATACGTTCACGAGTGACATTGAATTCTTCACCAACACGCTCCAACGTGTGTTGAATATTGTCCACCAAACCATAACGCATTTCTAATATTTTACGCTCTTTTGGATTAAGCTCATCGAGCACTTCTTTGATTTGATCTGTTAAAATACGACGAGAAGATTCTTGGTCAGGGCGTAAGATTTTATCATCAGGAATAAAATTCTCTAAAGTTGATTTGTTCTCGTCATCGCCCACAGGTTGCTCCAGAGATATAGTTTCTTGGCTTATATTCTCTATTACATGCACTTTTTCGACTGGTATGCCCATTTCCGTTGCTATTTCTTCTGCTAATGGTTCTCGGCCTAAATCTTGCGAAAGACGACGATGCACTTGTTTGTATTTTGAAATAGTTTCCACCATATGCACTGGAATACGAATAGTTCTAGATTGATCAGCTAGTGCACGAGTAATGGATTGACGAATCCACCATGTTGCATAAGTGGAAAATTTATAACCCTTAGTCCAATCAAACTTCTCGACGGCTTTAAATAAACCTAGATTACCTTCTTGAATCAAATCAAGCAAGGTCAGGTTAGCACTACGACCAACATATTTCTTGGCAATAGACACAACTAAACGCAAATTAGCACGAGCAAGTATATTCTTAGCTTCATCATCTCCTAATTCAATTCTTTTTGACAATTCTCGCTCTTCATTTGCATGAATAAGTGGATATTGACCAATTTCTTTCAAGTACATTTGGATAGAATCAAAAGAAGCAGATTTGAGTACAGCAGGATCGTTTAAATCATTGTCTAAATTGAGCAAATTACCACCTTCTAAAACATCTATGCCTGCAACGCTGAATTTCTCATACAATTCATCTAAAAATAGAATATTATTTTCAATATCGGGGAAAGTTTTTAATATTTCATCATACGTTATAAAACCTCTTTTCCTTCCTTTTTCTATCAAATCCAAAGCCTTCTTTTCTAAATCTAATGCTTTGCGCTCTGCACTAGTCAATTTCTTAGTTATTTCTTTCTTTTCTTTTCTAGCTTTCTTCTCTGTTTTTTCTATTTTTTTTATAGGTTTTGAAATTACTTTTTTTATTGGTTTTTTAACAATCTTTTTAACAATCTTTTTGATATTTTTAGGCTTTTTTATGATCTTTTTTATTAGTTTTTTAATAGCCTTTTTTTGTATAACTTTTTTAGCAACTTTCTTTTTTTTATTCATATTATTATTTTTTATATTAACTTTTATTCTATTTTTAATCTTCTTTTCCATATTATATAAATTTTATTTCTTAAAACGACCATTTTTTAATACTTCTATTTTGTTATTAATAATCTGGCATTCTTTTAAAATTGCATTTGATTTTATTGAATCTTTCTCCTCCTCGGCATTATACAAATCCTGCATTTTGTTGGATAATTCTTCTTTCAAGAATTCTTCCTCTAAATTAAAAAGCATTTCCTCTATGTCTTTTTCCAAAGTATCATTTTCTCCATAAAATATTTCTGCTTCAAAAATCAAATCTTCTTTATTTGGATTAAAAATCATCAATAATTCATCTTTCGTAGTATTCAAAACGAGGATAATATCTTCTAAAAGACGACTAGCGTCTAATTTTGAATTTTTTGAATCTTCTTGCCAAAACACAACACCCAACAAACGTCGTAAAATATGATCTTTTCTGTATATTTTATTTTCTTTATTTACTACGGCTTCGATTTCTCTCTTTTCAAATTTCAAAACTTTTTCTATGTTTTTAAAATCTTCTTCCACAGCAGTGAGTGGTATAGCTGACAAATCACTAATTCTTTTTAGAAAATGAGCTTTTTCTATCGCGCTAGGCAAAGCATTTACATATGACAAAACTTTTTCTTTGATTTCCCTACCTGCCAATCTATGGTCATTTTTAGTATTTTTCAAAACTTTTTCTAAAAGAAATTCTATAATGTGCTTTGAATTTTTTATCGCTTCACGCCAAGCATCAGGACCTTCTCCCGATATCAAATCCGCTGGGTCAATCCCTTCTTTTAGGTTTGCAACTTTGACATCCATACCCAGAGAAAGTGCTATTTTGCCCGCACGAGAAGAAGCATTGATACCGGCTTTATCTGCATCAAAAGCGAGGACTATGTTGGCAGAGAGTCTACGAACTAAACCCAGATTAGAGATGGCATTTTCTTTACCTGTTGTTATATCCGCTAGAGCCGTACCAGAAGTAGCAATAGTATTACGAAAACCAGCTTGGTGTGACAAAACTAAATCCATTTGTCCTTCTACTAAAATAGAAAAGTTATTCTTGCGTATACTTTCTTTAGCACGATCGAGTCCATACAAAACAGTAGATTTATAGAATATTGGGGTATCTGGACTATTTAAATATTTCGCGGATTTTTCTATTGTTTCTTCACTCAAACCATCTGTAAATATACGACCAGAAAAAGCAATAATCCTACCGCTTGAATCTGCAATTGGGAACATAATACGTGAACGAAATCTGTCGTAATAATTCACTTCACCATTGATATCCTTTTTCTCCCCTTGTTTGATAAGCCCTGCCAATTCTATCTCTTGGTCAGAAAAACCTTTCTTTTTTAGATGGTGATACAATTCTTTCCAATCATTCAATGCAAAACCAAGCCTAAAATCTTTAATACTTTTCTCATTAATACCTCGAGACAACATATAGTCGAAAGCTTTTTTATTTTGATCTAAATTTAAAACAAAATAATTGGTAGCTTCTTCCATTATTCTATACAATCTTTCTTTTTCATTTTCTTTTTTTGGATCAAAATTCGCAAGTGATACACCAGCCCTCTCTGCCAATAATTTTAGCGCACCTTTGAAGTCCAGTCCTTCATATTCTTCTACAAAAGTAAAAATATCTCCTTTGGCTCCACAGCCAAAACAATAATAACTGTTTCGGTCTGTGGATACGAAAAAGGATGGCGACTTTTCATTATGAAAAGGGCATTTCGCTTTTAGATTCGCACCTACGCGATCTAACTTTATATAAGTAGAGACTACTTCTTCGATTGACAGCCTCTCCTTGATTTGTGTAACGGGAGAGTTCATATTTAAATTTATTCTTCTTTAGGAGAAGTAAAATTATTTTTAAAACCTGTTCCAGCTGGAATAAGTCTTCCTATAATAACATTTTCTTTTAATCCACGAAGATTATCCATACCATTTTTGATAGAATTTTCGATCAAAACACGATTTGTGTTTTGGAATGAAGCAGCAGAGAGCCAACTAGTAGTACGCAAGGAAACTTCAGTAATACCCAAAACTATTATTTCTGCTTTAGCTTCTTTGCCTTCTATTTTAGCTAATTTAAAATTTTCTTCAATTAGAGCTGTATTTTCTACAATATCTCCATTTGAGAAATTAGTTTCGCCAGCATCTTTAATCTTTCTGCGAGAAAACATTTGTCTGATGATTATTTCAGTATGTTTGCGAGAAATAGAAGCACTTTGTAATTCATAAACTTTGTTAATTTCACGAATAATGTATTCTTCTGCTAATTCTTTACTACCGTATTTAAATATTTCGGTAATATCAGCAGAACCATCAGTGAGTAATTCACCTTTTTTAATTTTAGCACCAGCTTTCACTATTGGCATACGATTAAAAGGTGAAGTATATTCTATTTCATTTGGCTTGCCGTCTACTTTTGAGTCAGAAAGAACTTTTATTATTTTTTCTTTATCATCTTTATTCTTCACTTCTATCACTATGCCATCTGTTTGAGATACAATAGCTCCATTTTTAGGAATTCTCTTTTCAAAAATTTCTTCAATACGTGGCAAACCTGTCGTAATGTCAGTTCCTGCCACACCTCCAGCGTGGAATGTACGCAGTGTCAGCTGTGTTCCAGGTTCACCGATAGCTTGAGCTGCGATAATACCTACTGCTTCACCTTGTTTTACTAAATGATTACGTCCAAGATCAAGACCATAACACATAACACAAAGTCCATGAGCAGTTTTACAAGTAAGAGGTGAACGAACAAAAACTTCTATAAATCCTAACTCTTCGATTTTGTATGCTTCTTCTTTGGTAACTAGAAATCCTTTTTTGTAAACAACATTACCATCTTTATCCTTTAAGTCCCCTGCTAATACACGTCCACGAATATTTTTAGATAAAGATATTTCTATACCAGAAATATTCTCTTTTGAAACTGTTTTGCCTTCTTTTGTTCCACAATCATCCTCAGTAATAACCACATCTTGAGCAACATCGACAAGTCTACGAGTTAGATATCCGGCTTTTGCAGTGTTGAGCGCTGTATCGGATGCACCTTTACGAGCACCGTGCGTTGTCACGAAATACTCAATAGGAGAAAGACCTTCGTGGTATGATGGCAAAATCGGGAATTCCAAAGTTCTACCTTGGTTATTTTGAATCAAACCTTTCATACCAGCCATTTGACTAAGTGAAGTCATAGTGCCACGAGCACCTGAAGTAAAAAGATCATAAGTAGATCCATTTTTATCTAGAGTCAGTGGCAAAACTTTTTCTAATTCTTTTTTAGCATGAGTCCAAATTCCGATTATTCTTTGGTATCTTTCTTGATCAGAAAGCAAACCTTCAGACCATTCTCCAATAATTTTCTCTTCTTCTTCTTTGCCTTTTGCTATGATTCCTGCTTTTTCTTTTGGTAAAGAAATATTGTCATAACCCCAAGTTGTACCTGAAATTGTAGAATATTTAAAACCTAGCTCCTTTATTTTGTCTAGAATTGGTGGAGTAGCATCTATACCATAGTGCAAGATAAGTTCATCAACCAAAGAAGAAATTCTTTTAGAATTTATTTCCTCATTAATATATGCAAAATCTTCTGGTAAAATGCTATTGAAAATAATACGTCCAACTGAAGTTTCAAATAGTCCTGTGCCAAATTTTTCATACTTCTTTGAGTCTGTTGTCATTACTTTTATTTTAGCTCGTAGTGACACGATATCGTATTCATAAGCAGAAATAGCAGTATTCGGACTTCCAAAATATTTACCTTCCCCTATTTCACCATCTACAGATTTAGTCATCCAGTATGCTCCTAGAACCATATCCATACGAGGGTTAGCAATAGGATCACCATTTTGTGGTTTCAATAGATTTTTGTTTGCCGCCATAAGTTCACGAGCTTCCCATTGAGCCTCTTCAGAAAGAGGTAAATACACAGCCATTTGGTCACCGTCGAAGTCTGCGTTAAAAGCCTGACAAACTAATTGATGTACTTGAATAGCATTACCTTCAATCAAAATAGGATTGAAAGCTTGTATACCCAAACGGTGCAAAGTCGGAGCACGGTTTAGTAAAACATATTTACCTTTAATAACTTCTTCAAGC
>JALYOD010000043.1 GCA_030857065.1 bacterium
TGAGACAGGTTGGTCTCCTATCTACTGCACTCGTTGATTCTTGAGAAGATTTGCTCCTAGTACGAGAGGACCGGAGTGAACTGACCTCTGGTGTACGAGCTCTACTGCCAAGTGGATCGCTCGGTAACTATGTCGGGAATGGATAACCTCTGAAAGCATCTAAGAGGGAAGCCAGCTTTAAGATTAGGAATCGTTAAGAACCGTGAGAGATGATCACGTTGATAGGCTTTAAGTGTAAATACAGCAATGTATTAGCTGAGAAGTACTAATGTTTCGATTCCTGTTAAGAAATTTGTAAACCATATCCGTTTGTTACGGAGTTAAATATATAAAATAATTTTTGGCGAATTTTTGTCGTAAATTAGCAAAATCAAGTTTTTTGTGTTGGTGATTTGTCGCAGGAGTCACACCTCTTCCCATTTCGAACAGAGAAGTTAAGCCCTGTAGTACCGATGATACTCCTTGTGGGGAAAGTAGGCAGTCGCCAGCACAAAGTACTTGATTAAAAAACCTATATTGGATATAGGTTTTTTAGTGTTTGACAAAAAATTAAAAAAGAGTATAATTGTATAGGTATAATTTGTTTTTTAAAATATTAAAACCCACACGTTATGATGATAAATTTAGAAAACATAAATAGGCGACATATGCTTAAATATGATGCAGTCTATAGGATCAATTATGGTCTATGTAGTAAGCTGGTAAATTATAGAAACGGCATGTTGTTTCTACAAGTAATGTTCGACAAGAGATGGACAAAAGACTACGAACAAACGACAGAAGAAATTGCGAATTGCTGGAAGGAAAATCATCCAGAATTGATAAATGTTATAGGAGCAAAAGTCTATATAATAGACGCTCGCGAGTTCCCATACAAGAAGGGTTTGTATTTAGTCTCTGGTGTGACTAGCTACGATGCCAAGAAAGGCATACTGTTTAATGGCCCAATATTAAACTAAAAAGAAAAGATTTTCAAAGGAAGAGCAATACGTTCTTCCTTTTTTTATTTCTTATTTTTTATGCTACAATATCAGCATGACTTGGGCGCATAAGAGGCAAATCTTATATTTTCTAGTGCTATTTTTATTTGTAGTTATTTTTGTATTCCTGTTATTGCGACCATATCTAAACAAGCCTCCTGTGTGCAATGATGGTAAACAAAATGGCACTGAGACAGGTGTAGACTGTGGTGGATCTTGTATTCTCAAATGTGCTTTTGAAATTGAAAAAATAACTAAATTGTGGTCTAGATCTTTTGAAGTTGTTCCAGGTAGATACAATGCTGTAGCATATTTGGAAAATAACAACCAAGACAGTGTAGTAAACAAAATAGCATACAAATTCCGTTTTGCAGATAAAGACAATTTGTACATCGGCAAAAGAGAAGGTTCTACTTTTATACCTCCGGGAGGAAAATTTGCTGTTTTTGAACCTGCTGTAGATTTGGGGTCTTCTGTGCCTGTTTATACTACTTTCGAATTCACAGAATCTCCTGTATGGCTCAAAATGCCTAATGACAAGATGGATCAATTGAAAATATTCGTAACAGATATTAATTTGCAAAATGAAGATTCTGAACCAAAACTTTTTGCTACTATTAAAAACAATTCTTTTTTTATAATTCCAGAAATAAGTATAATTGCTATTTTGTATGACGATTTGGGTAATGCCATCTCTGCTAGTCGGACATATGTGGACCCTTTGTTTGCAGAAGAATCTAAAAATATTATTTTTACTTGGCCTCAACCTTTTCTTAAAAAAGTAATTTCAAAAGAAATTATTCCTATGTATAATGTATTTTTGACGAAAATAAAATAGTATGGCAGAGAAAGTTCTAAAAAGAATAGACTGGATGCTTGTTTTGTTTATACTGCCGATTATTTCTTTTGGTCTTATCACTATGAAGAATTTCAATATTGGGACTGATGGAGGAATTTTTTTTAATAAACAAATAATATGGGTTTTAATTTCTTTTATTGTTTTTGTTCTATTTTCTTTTTTAGATTTTCGTTTTTTAAAACGAACAGATGTTTTAGTATTTTTATTTCTAATTTTTTGTGGTATTTTGCTTGTTTTGTTTGTTTTAGGCAATATTTCTAACGGGGCTCAATCGTGGTTTAAATTTGGACTCTTTTCTTTTCAACCAGCGGATATGATGAAGGTGGTGCTCATTTTGATTTTGGCAAAGTATTTCTCACGTAGACATGTAGAAATACGCAATTTGAAGCACATTTTTATTTCTGGTCTTTACGCTCTCGTTCCTTTCATGCTTGTTTTTTTACAGCCGGATTTTGGTTCGGCTATGGTTATATTCTTTATTTGGTTTGGTATGGTGTTAGTGTCTGGTATATCTAAAACTCATTTATTTTTTGTTTTAATTTCTGGAATTTTAATTTTTATTACTCTATGGTCTTTTATTTTTGCTCCATATCAAAAGGCTCGTATTCTTACTTTGATTAATCCTACGAGTGATGTTACAGGATCGGGATACAATGTTTTTCAATCAACAATAGCCGTAGGTAGCGGACAAGTATTAGGGAAAGGAGTAGGATTCGGCACGCAATCCAGACTTCAATTTTTACCAGAGCCACAAACCGATTTTATTTTTGCAGCATTTGCCGAAGAGTGGGGTTTTATAGGTTCTATGCTCCTTATAATACTTTTTGGTTTAGTTATATGGCGTATTCTGTATACTGCTTCATTAGGAGCTACCAATTTCGAAACACTTTTCGGTCTTGGTATAGCTATATTTTTTATGAGTCATATTATAGTGAATGTGGGTATGAATTTAGGAATAATGCCTGTCACGGGCATACCATTACCATTTATGAGTTATGGAGGGTCGCATTTATTAGCAGAATTTTCAGCTTTAGGTATACTAATGAGTATGCGCAGGTATTCTAGAAATGTTCATCGAGATGATACTAAATATGAATTCTTGGGAGCATAATTGAATTAATTTATGGAGATAATAGACGGCAGGAAAATAAGTAAAATAATTTTAGAAGACACAAGACAAGAAGTAGAAAAACTTCATTTTGTGCCAGTTTTTTGTGATATTTTAGTTGGTAATGATTTTGCTTCAGTTCAATATGTGAATTTGAAAAAGAAAAAAGCGCAAGAGTTCGGTATAAAATTTTATGATGCAAATTTTGCTGAAAATATCACCACAAAAGAATTATTAAAAGAAATAGAGAAAATAAATAAAATAGAAAATATGTGTGGAATCATAGTGCAATTACCATTGCCCCCACATATAGATACTAGGAAAATTTTGGATTCTATCTTGCCTAGTCTTGATGTGGATTGTTTGGGTTCTGTGCAAAGTGGCGAATTTTATAGTGGAGGGTTGTACTTGGCGCCACCGACGGCTTTGGCATGCATGAGGTTATTGGAATCTTTAAAACTAGATGAGAGCCTTACAGAACTCAAGGTAAAGAATATAGTAGTGCTCGGCGAGGGCAAGCTTGTCGGCAGGCCTGTGGCGCAACTTTTGAAGAATAAAAATTTACCTTTTGTTGTTTTGAATAGCAAATCAGAGAATAAAGAAGAAATAATAAAAAATGCAGATGTGATAATCTCGGGTATTGGCCGTGGTAAATTCATCACGGGTGAGATGGTCAAAATGGGTGTTATAATAATAGATGCTGGCACTAGCGAAGAAGAGGGTAGTGTGATCGGTGATACGGACTTTGAATCAGTCGGGAATGTTGCCTCTTTTGTCACTCCTGTTCCTGGAGGCGTCGGCCCTGTCACCGTCGCCGAACTTTTTAGCAATGTATTAAAAGTGGCGAAAAGAAAATGAACGAACAAATCTTTTATTTTTTTTATAGTTTTGCACACAGAAGTGAGTTTGGTGACTCGTTGATAGTTTTCGTGGCACATACTTTACCTTATTTTGTCATCATTCTAGCTATGTTTTTTTTATTAATGCATCATGAAGTTTTTTCCGACAAAGAGCCGGTCAAAGCATTTTTACAAAAATGGCGTGAAATAATATTTTCTTTTTTTACTAGTATTTTTGCATGGTTTATGGCATATGTTTTAAAAATATTAATCCATCACCCGCGCCCTTTTTTAGCACTACCTGATGTACAGGCATTGCTCACAGAGTCAGACTACTCCTTTCCATCAGGTCATGCCACATTCTATATAGCACTCGCATTCTCGATATATTTAATCCACAAAAAAGCTGGGAGTGTATTTATCATCTTTGCATTATTTATCGGTATCGCACGTATATCTGCAGGGGTGCATTATCCACTCGATATTCTCGGTGGATTTGTTTTAGGTATTCTAGTAGCTTATTCATTAAAAAAGTACTTTTTTAAGAAAGTTTAACATAAAAATCCCCTAAAATTAGGGGATTTTTATGTTTGTAATTTAATTTTTTATTTTATCCCAAAAGTAGCTTTGACGGTCACGAATATTTCTTTTTCTATTTTGGATGTGTCATATACACCATAGTCGGAGACTTCGACTGAGTTCGGAGCCATGACTTGCACTACGCCAGAGGATGCAGATTTGAGTGCGCCTATAGTTTTGCCACCAGCTATTGCTAATTGTTCTGCGCGCGCCTTGGCATCACCGACAGCAGAAGCCAAGAGCTCTATGCGGGCTTCTGGCAATTTGGAATAATAGTATTCTACAGCATTGGTAGAGAAGAATATGCCTTTGTCTATGATGAGTGAGTTTGTGTTTTTGGAAAGTTCAGCTATTTTATTTACATCTGTCGAATTGATTTCGATGTTTTGCACCAAGTTGTATTTCTTGTCAGCTTGTGGGTATTGCTCATAAACCTCATTCAAATATATAGTAGATATAATCAAATCTTTTTCCACAATACCATTCGTTGTCATAAAACTTCTAACTTCTTTTAAATCAGAATCCATTTTGGCATAACCCACTTTTAGAGTATTTGCGGTGGTCGCTCGTGTAATACTTGAAGTCCACTTAACCTTGTCGCTCGTCACAGCTTTCTTGGCAGATCCAGTAGAAGAAATGCTTTCACCCGAACGTACATTGAGAAATGTAAAAGACCCTATGCCGGCACTAATAATAAGAGATAATCCTAAAATAGCCCCGAAAACTATGTAGTTTTTATTTTCATTCATAAATGTATTTTACATCTAAAAGTCATTTTGTGCAAATTTGCATATTTTTATATATAGTATAGAATAGCCTTATATTTATGTGGAAAATAATTAAAAAGATAATCTTAGTTTTAATAATACTTATTGTTGCAGGAGGCATTGGTTTGTTTGTGTATAAGTCAGAATACAAGATCAACCCTAATTTTGGTGCCGAAAAAGCTTTTTTCCAAAAGCATCAATTTCGCTTGGGATTAGATCTTTCTGGTGGTAGTCATCTTATCTATAAAGCAGACGTATCTGCTTTACCTTCTGGTGAAGTGTCGGATTCTATGGAAGCATTGCGTGATGTTATCGAAAGAAGAGTCAATCTTTTTGGTGTTTCTGAGCCTGTAGTGCAAGTCCAAGATGGCGGTTTTATTTCTGGAGCAGGGGAACAATTGATCGTTGATCTACCAGGTGTCACAGACGTAGAAAGAGCAATAGCAATGATAGGACAGACTCCTCTTTTAGAATTTAAAATAGAAGCTGATACAAGTAAACCACAAGAATTGAAAGTAGATGCAAATGGTGTGGCTACACTAGACATTGATTCTAAGTATGTTGCTACAGAATTAACTGGTAGGTATTTAGACAAAGCTATTTTGGAATTTGATCAGAATACTCGTGAGCCTAGAGT
>JALYOD010000015.1 GCA_030857065.1 bacterium
AATTAAAATCTTGGAAGAAAAATAAAATATAATAAATATTTATGTCACATTCAATGCAAGGTAATAAGTCCGTAGTAGCCGCTCTTTTAGGAAATATTTTTGTTACAATTATTAAAACTATTGTGGCTTTTGCAACTTTTTCTACTAGTATGTTTGCCGAGAGCGTGCATTCTTTTGCTGATACTCTGAATCAATCCCTCCTGCTCATTGGGCTCAAAAGATCTAAAAATCCAGCAGATAATATCAGAGGATATGGTTATGGTATAGAACGTTTTTTTTGGTCTCTAATTTCCGCTTGCGGGATTTTGTTTATTGGTGCAGGTATCACTGTATATCATTCGATCGAGTCTTTAATACATATAGATGCCACGGTAAATACTAAAATAAATTTTTATACTATATTAGTATTAATTATTGCTTTTGTTGTAGAAGGTATTACTTTACTAATTGCATTAAAAGAACTCAAGAAAGATAGGCCTTTTTCTAAAGAAATATTTATAGATGCTGATCCTGTGACCTTGGCAGTAGTGTATGAGGATGCTGCTGCTGTATTAGGTGTATTGGTAGCCATTACAGCACAACTTTTAATGCATTTTACTGACAATAGTATTTATGATGCAATAGGAGGGATAATCATCGGACTTATACTAGGATTTTTAGCAGTTGTTTTGATTAAAAAAAATCATCAATATATTATAGGCAAATCTCTCAATGATAAGGTGAGGGAAGAGATAATAGAATTTCTGTCAAAAGATCCTTGCATCGAAACTGTTTCAGAATTCAAATCGGTAGCAGTTGATGTCAATAAATACAGAATTTATGCAACAGTAGAATGGAATGGCTCGCCACTTTATAATGAAATATATGAAAAAGGTGATCTAAAAGAAGAATGGGATGAGATAAAAAATGACTTTGGTGAATTTACTAAACTTATGTTCAAAACTACAGACCGTATTCCACGTCTAGTAGGCAACCACATAGATGGTATAGAAAAAAGAATCAAAGACAAATTTCCTGAAATTTTATATGTGGATATAGAGATAAATTAAAAAAATTATTTTCTATCCCCTGACAGAAATAAAGTCATTTATTTCTGTCCTCCATCAATATTCGTTACGGCTCTTTGCTGGGGGACAGGGATTCGAACCCCAATTAAAGGCTTCAAAGGCCTCTGTCCTACCATTAGACGATCCCCCAAGGTAAAACTAAATACGTTTATATAATACTATAAAAACGGAAAAATGCAAAAACATATTATGTAGGTTATAATATATAAATGAAAAAAATTTTAGTAATTATATTTGCTATTATATTAGGATTTCTTTTGTATACTTTTGTGGTGGCTTTATACAGAGCTAATTTTAGTGCTGATGGTGCTTTACCGTCAAAGAATACATCCAATAGTCTTAATTCTCAAGATAAAGTTATTTTTGAAACTACAAAAGTCAGTACTAATGAATTAAAACCAGAGCGTACTAGTATCGTTTCAGGATTCACTTATGACGAAACACCTAATACCAATAACTCAAATACACAGAACTGTGATTTCAATTGTCAAAAATTAGACACTAGATCTAAAATCTGGAATTATATTGAAAACAAAAATCCTACATTTTTTGTTTATGATTTGGTTGTAGATATAAACGCTCATACTGGCATAGTCATATATAAACAAAATGACAGACAATATCGCAAAGACTTCTTTTATACGGAGGATTATAATGGCAATATTACAAGCTTAATTTTACGTTAATTATCAATTTCTTATCTATTTGAATTAAAGTCTAAAAGAGAGTAAGATATCTTTATGCTTATTAACTTGGTCAAAATTTTTATACCTACAGCTTTAGCATTTTTTATTGGTATTGCTATCACTCCTGTTGCTACACACTTTTTCTATAAATATAAAATGTGGAAAAAGAAAACTCGCAGTTCTACGGCAATATCAGACGAATTCAAAGATGTTCACAAAGACAAAGAGAACAGGGAATTATCGGTCCCTTGCGTAGGGGGTATTATCATTTGGTCTTCTGTACTGATTTCAATAGCTGTAGTCTATATTTTATCTATTATTTATCCAGATAGTTTATTTGTTAAATTGAATTTCTTTAGTCGTTCGCAAACACTCATACCTATCGCTATATTTATCCTTGGAGCATTGTTAGGTCTAGTAGATGACATGTTGGAGATAAAAGGCAAAAGTCACATCACTCGTTCATCAGTTTGGTATACTCGTAGTAAAATATTTATAGTGATGATTTTAGGAATATTAGCAGGTAGTTGGTTCTTTTATAAATTAGGAATAACTGGCATACATATACCTTTTGATGGAATATGGTATTTAGGATTTCTAATCATACCTTTTGTTGTTCTAGTAGTGTTAGCTACATTTTCTAGTGGAGTAATAGATGGTATAGATGGACTCTCTGGAGGAGTTTTGGCTACCATATTCACTTCGTACGCTGTTATTGCTTTAGTAAATAATCAAATAGACCTCTCAGCGTTGTGTGGAGCTATAACTGGAGCTATTCTGGCTTTCTTGTGGTTCAATATTCCTCCAGCGCGCTTTTATATGGGTGAGACGGGTATGATGCCACTGACTGTTACTTTGGCGACCATAGCTTTTCTGACTGATACAGTTTTATTATTGCCAATCATTGCTTTTCCATTAGTAGCCACGTCTTTTTCTTCTAGCGCACAAATAATTTCTAAAAAGTTTTTTGGTAGGAGAATTTTCCGTGTGGCTCCACTGCATCATCATTTTGAAGTATTAGGTTGGCCGTCTTATAAAGTTACAATGAGGTATTGGGTTTTAGGAATAATGTTTTGTATTGTGGGAGTTATACTCACAATCATCAGCAAATAATGCATAAAAAAAGAGTTGATAAATTTTTCCTAACAGTGTTGATG
>JALYOD010000020.1 GCA_030857065.1 bacterium
TTCTGTATAAGAGATTATTTCTTCTTGTGTACTAAAAGAAAGTTCATAATCTAGCTGTGTAAATTCTGGCTGTCTGTCTAGACGAGTATCTTCGTCACGCATACACCTAGCAATTTGGAAATATTTCTCAAAACCCGCCACCATTGCTAGCTGTTTAAATTGTTGTGGTGACTGAGGCAATACATAGAACTTGCCTGGCTCAAGCCTAGAAGGAATCAAATACTCGCGACTACCCTCTGGTGTACCTTTGGTCATCATTGGGGTTTCTATTTCTAAAAAATCATTCTTGTGCATGTAGTCACGGAAGAATTGAATTATCTGATCACGCATACGAATATTTTTCTGCATTCTTTCTGTACGCAAATCCAAATATCTATATTTCATTCTCAACTCTTCATTTATATCGATGGTGTTTTCATTTACAATAAATGGTGCAGTTTCTGCTTTATTTAAAACTTCAATACCTGTAACTTCAAGCTCTACATCGCCATTAGTAATTCCAGATTTCACATTCTTCTCTGGGCGTTTGTTCACAATACCAGTAATTTTCAAAACCCATTCAGGGCGGATTTCTTTTGCTTTTTCTATTGCTTCTGTATGATTCGGTAATACGACACACTGCACAAGACCACTCATATCTCGCATATCAAAAAACACCATCTTGCCTTGGTCGCGTCTGACATCCACCCATCCTGCGACGATGACCTCCTCCCCCACCTTAGTATTCAAATCTTTGATATATATTCGGTCTTTCATAAATAAAATATACCATAAAAAATATAAATATAAAAGTTCTCAAAAGACTGTCTTTTGGGAACTTTCTTTTGAAATTAATACACATTCACCCCGATTTTTTCGCGGACTTCGTGCATTTTATTTTCAGCTTTTTGTTTCATTTTCTCGCCACCTTTTTTTAATATTTCGAGTACTTGAGGAAGTTTGGTTTCCCATTCTGCTCTTCTGGCACGTAATGGAGCAATGAATTTCTCGAGGTCTTCTACGAGTATTTCTTTTAAAATTTTATATTTGCCTTTGTTTTCTTCATAAATCTTCTCAAGCTCATTTTCAGGACGCAAAAGTTTATGTATTGCATATACATTTGTGGGTGTATCGCCGCTAGAGTCTGTGACAATACTCATTACACATTTTTTTATTTCTTCATATTCGGCAAATAGCGGTATGGTGTTGCCGTAGCTTTTACTCATCTTCTGACCATCGGTACCTAGCACGATGGCAACATTCTCCACAATCATCGCATTTGGAAGTTTAAAAGTTTCGCCATAAACATTGTTGAACTTATCCGCAATATCACGAGCTATCTCGATATGTTGTTTTTGATCTTGACCTACTGGCACGACATCTGGACTATATAGCAAAATATCTGCTGCTTGGAGTACAGGATAATTAAAAGTTCCTACTGATATGTCTTTGTTTTTTGCTTCAGCATCTTTGAAGGCATGCGCGCGCATGAGGTATGGCATAGTGATCAAGGTATCGAATATCCAACAGAGTTCTGTGTGTTCTGATATATCAGACTGCTTGTAGATAGTGACCTTTTCTCTATCAAGGCCTATAGCTAGATAATCCAACACAACATTCTTTATATTTTCACTCATCTGTTTAGGGTCGCGTAGTGTATGAAGCGCGTGATAATCAGCAATAAATATATAAGTTTCGTAATCATTTTGTAAATCCACGAACTGCTTCATCGCTCCAAAATAATTGCCAATGTGTGGCTTGCCAGAAGGCTGAATACCAGATAGTAATACTTTTTTAGACATAACTATATATTAGCATAATAGGGTTATTTTGCTATCCACATTTTAATAACATACTTATTCATTTTTTTGATTTTGATGATTTTTTGAGTGTGCTAGAATAGGTGTATGGAAAAGGACAAAAATAAAAGAAATTATAGCAACAAAGACAATAGGCCGAAAGTTTTTATACCTAGAAGCAGTGTACGTATTCCGCCACAAAGCTTGCCTTCAGAGCAAGCAGTGTTGGGTTCTATTATGCTACGCAAAGATGCGATACAAGAAATAGAAGACGTCCTGAGCCCGGATTCTTTTTATTCTGAAAAACACAAAATTATTTTCCAAGCAATGCTAGACTTGTATTTGAAAAATGAACCTATAGATATGCTTTCTCTGTCTACTAAACTTAATGAGAAAAAGTTACTCGAATCTATCGGTGGCAACAAATATTTAGCCGAACTAATAAATACAGTGCCGTCTTCTACTAACATCAAACATTACGGAATAATAGTTCAAAAGAAATCTATCTTGAGGAATTTGATTGAAGCCGCGGATTATGTTTCTGAACTCGCATTCGAAGAAGGCGATGATCATATGGATGACATACTAGATATGGCAGAGAAAAAGATTTTTGCTGTGGTGTCATCTCCAAAAAGTCAAAAATATGTACATTTGAAAGACGAACTCTCAGAAGCTTATGAAAGATTAGAAAAACTTCACGAAACCAAAGGAATGCTTCGCGGACTTCCTACAGGTTTCCGTGATTTGGATTCCCTACTTTCTGGTTTCCAGAAGCAAGACCTTATCATCCTCGCAGCGCGCCCATCTATGGGTAAGACTACTCTGGCTCTAGACATGGCACGCACAGCTTCAGTCAATCATGATAAATCAGTCCTGATATTTTCTTTGGAAATGTCCTCACAACAACTCGTAGACCGTATGCTCTCTGCACAGTCGCGCGTGAATGCTTGGAATTTGCGTACGGGCAATCTGTCGAATGACCGCGACTTTTCATTACTTCGAGATTCTTTGGACAAGCTCGCCAAAGCCAAAATGTTCATAGACGACATGGCTGGCAACTCTATTACTCGTATGAAAGCGCTCGCGCGTCGTCTCAAAGCTGAAAAAGGTTTAGACTTGATTATCGTGGATTATTTGCAATTAATGACTACCTCTAAAAGTTATGACTCAATGGTCAACCAAGTTACCGAAATTTCACGCTCGCTCAAGGCGCTCGCCAAAGAGCTCGATGTGCCAGTACTTGCCCTTTCCCAGCTCAATCGTTCAGTGGAGACTCGTGGGGGCAAACCTCGCCTTTCTGACTTGCGTGACTCTGGATCCATTGAACAAGACGCAGACGTGGTTATGTTTATTCACCGCGAAGACAAAGGCAAAGAAGAGCATGAGCGTACTAATATTGCCGAAATATTAATTGAAAAGCATCGTAATGGTCCTGTGGGTAAAGCTGACTTGTATTTTGATGAGAAGACTACAACTTTCTTGAATTTAGAAAAAAGTAATATGAGTGAATTTTCTAGTGCTAAAATAGAAGGTGAACTTGATAATTTTTAAAATAAATGGATGCGATAGACAAACTAACTGAAATATTCAAAGAATTCCCTGGTATTGGTGAGCGACAAGCTAGGCGTTTTGTGTATTTCCTAATGACTAGAAATGGTGAACATAATAACAACTTTGCAAAACTTATCATTGAATTAAAAAAAGAAATTGCTCAATGCAAAGAGTGTTTTAGATTTTTCCACTTTTTGAAAAATGGTCAAAATGATATTTGCGAGCTTTGTTCTTACGAAAATACAGATACTAATATACTGATGATAGTAGAAAAAGATTCAGATCTAGAAAGTGTGCGAAAGAGTCGAGCATATACTGGCAAGTATTTTATTCTAGGTGGCTTGGTACCTATAGTGGAGAAAAATACAAAAAGTAAAATTAGAATTCAAGAATTAAAAAATAGAATACAAAAAATGTCTAATCTTGCTAAATTAGCAACTACAGAATCTACAAAAAATAAAAATAAAGAAATGTTAGAAATAATCATGGCCTTCTCGCTCTCCCCCCAAGGCGACCATACGGATTTTTATGTTCGTAATGAAATAAAACATATTTGTGAACAAAACAATATCAAAATCTCCTCTCTCGGCCGTGGCCTCTCCACCGGCACCGAACTCGAATATTCCGACAACGACACCCTCAAAAACGCTCTCAAAAATCGACAATAAAAAAAGGCCATAAATAAATATGACCCGACTGTCTTTTACTAAAAAGAATACTGATTTTTTATTGTTATTCCAATATCTTCTAAATCTTCTAAAGACAACTTCTTGGAGTACAATTGGTCTTTCAGTTCTGCTATTGTCATGGGATCACCCAATAGTTCAATTTCTTGAATAATAAACCCCTCACTAATGTTGTTGTTTTTGTTATAAAGAAATGGGTGGTCTATTATTGATTTCAAAGTATCTACTTTGTCATTCCATTCAGCTTGAGGAGATTCCAATACTACAAATAATTTTTCAAATTCTTGCTTTTGATAAACTTCTTGTTTTTTAACAATATTATCGATCTTGAGTTCTAATTTAGCATAGAAAAGATAGGAACCAATACAAATCAAAATTAAGACTAAAGAAAAATACACAAGAAAAGATAATATATTGTATTCTTTTTGAAATAAGTGCGTTATCACATACCAAGAAAAGAATATAACTGTAAAAAACAAAAAATATTTTGAGCACTGAAATAAAAAACTCTTAATGTTTTCTTTATTTTTCATATGAAGTTTTTAAAGTTCAATAAATCTAATGTCATCCTAAATATACAACTTCTCGCCAAAAATGCAACAAATTAAAAACCCACCATTACGGTGAGTTTTATTTGATAGAAGTTATCTTTACTTTAAAGAATGGTTGACGATGGCCATTGCGCTTGAGATAACGTGACTTTTGCTTGTATTTCATAACTAGAAGCTTCTTGGCTCTGCCTATTTCATTAATGATTGCTTCTACTTTGGCACCTGTTATATAAGGGGTTCCTATGGTAGTGTTCTTGCCGTCATCTACAAGCAAAACTTGGTCAAAGGATACTTTGTCCCCTACCTTGTATTCACCTTTCATTTTCTCAATAGAAACAACAGTGTCTTTGGAGACTTTGTATTGCTTTCCACCTGTTTGTATTACTGCAAATTCCATAAGCTATATATTATATGATTTTTAAAAGAATTGCAAGTTTTGATTAAAAACTGTTATAATATAGCTATGCAAACAAAAATAATTGAAAAATACTTCTTTTTTGGGCTATTATTAGCGACATTTATCTTTACAATACTCATTTTTAGCCGTTTTTGGATAATCCTCGTACTGGGTATCTCCTTTGCTATTATATTGCGCCCTATGTATGAATGGTTCAACAAGAAAAAAATACCCTCTGCCATATCTAGCTTTTTGACTGTTATCATTTTTATGATTGTATTATTGGGACCAATATTAGGTATTAGTGTGTTGGTATTCAACCAAAGTCAAGATTTGTATTCTAATTTCAATAATAACAATGGTAGTGCAGATCTTATAAATACTCTTAATCAAAACATAAATGCATTCTTGCCAAAAGGTATAGATTTTAATGTTCAAGAAAAAGTCGCTGATATTATATTATTTATATCTGAAAATACCGCTAAAATTTTCACTTCTACTCTCACTGCTTTTTTTGATTTTACTTTAATGTTACTTGCTATGTATTATTTCTTAAAAGATGGAACAGAGTGGAAAAAATATTTAATCAAACTTTCACCACTCAATGATGGTGATGATGGCAAAATCATAGCTCGATTAAAACTTTCAGTCAACAGTGTAATCAAAGGATATTTATTTATCGGGGTTGTTCAAGGAGTTCTCTCTGCTTTAGGACTATGGATATTCGGTGTACCTCACGCTGCTCTGTGGGGAGTAGTTGCAGGTGTTGCATCACTTATACCAATGGTTGGTACTGGTTTCGTTTCTGCACCAGCTATTATATTCCTACTTTTAGGGGGTCATTCGGGAGCTGCCTTAGGTCTTTTGGTTTGGTCTGTAGCAATAGTCGGATTGGTGGACAATCTACTGAGTCCTTATATAGTATCTAGTAAAATTAAAATTCCATCTTTGCTTATACTTATTTCTGTGTTGGGAGGCATATCAATGCTAGGACCTGTTGGTATACTCGTGGGGCCTCTCACTCTTTCTTTAATGTATACACTAATATCTATTTATAAAGACGAATACAGAGAAGAAGTAACATCTTAAATTTCCTTTTATGCCAATAACAATTTTCAATACAGCCACTCACGAAAAAGAATTATTCGTACCTATTCTCGAAAAAGAAGTTGGTATGTATACTTGTGGTCCAACAGTGTATGATTATGCACATATTGGGAATTTACGTTCTTATATATTCGCTGATATTCTACGTAAAACTCTTAAATATAATGGCTATAATTTAAAACAAGTAATGAACATTACTGATATTGGGCATCTTGCATCCGATGCTGATTCTGGTGATGATAAAATGACCAAAGGATTGTTGCGTGAAGGTAAAGAGTTAAATCTAGCCAATATGCGCACGCTTGCAGAATTTTATACCAACAAATTCAAAGATGATTTAAAAGATTTAAATATAGAGCTACCAGATGTATTGTGTTTTGCTTCTGATTATATAAAAGAAGATATAGAATTAATACAAAGATTAGAGCAAAAAGGTTTTGTTTACAAAACAAATGATGGAATTTATTTTGATATTTCTAAAATGCCTGATTATGGTATCCTTACAGGTGGTAAAAAAGATTGGAATGAAAATAATACACGAATAAACATAAATCCCGAAAAAAAGAATCCAGAAGATTTTGCTTTATGGAAATTCAACAACACAATAGGATTTGAATCGCCTTTTGGTATGGGCTTCCCCGGCTGGCACATAGAATGTTCTGCTATGAGTATGAAATTCCTAGGTGAACAGTTCGACATACACACTGGAGGTATAGACCACATACCAGTGCATCACACCAACGAAATAGCTCAATCCGAATCTGCTACCGGCAAAAAACCTTTTGTAAAATATTGGCTTCATCACGAATTCTTAGATATGAGTGGAGACAAGATGGCTAAGTCTAATGGTAATTATTTGCGAATTATCGACCTGAAAGAAAAAATAAATCCAATTACTTATAGATTTTGGATATTAATGGCGAGCTATCACACTAAAATGAATTTCAATTGGGATGCATTAAATGGTGCAGAAACAGCATTGGGGCGTTTGTATCATTTATATTTAAATATTGGTACAGATATAGGGGAAATAAATATTAATTATCAAGAAAAATTCAAGGGTTATATCAACGATGATTTGGACACACCACGAGCTCTCACAGTATTGTGGGATTTGATAAAAGATGAAAATATATCTAATGCTGACAAAAAAGCTACAGTGTTGGATTTTGACAAAGTTTTAGGGCTTGGTTTTGAAAATTTAGAAATAAAAGATGAAATAGATGAAATAGAAATACCAGAAAATATAGAGCTCCTCCTTTCTGAACGTAAAAATGCAAAAGAACAAAAAGATTTTCAAAAATCTGATAAAATACGAGCCCAGATAAACTCTTTGGGATACGAGGTTAAAGATTCACCAGATGGTCAAAAATTAATAAAGACTTAAAACATCTTTGCTATGTCATGATATGTGACGAGAACCATCAGTCCTATTAAAACAAAGAATCCGATAGCGTTTGCAATATTGGCAAACTTGGGCGAAATGCGAGAACCTTTAATTTTCTCTATTAAAAGGAAAAGTAAACGTCCCCCATCGAGCGCTGGAAATGGCACAAGATTAATAACACCTAAATTGATAGAAATAAGCGCAGCAAAAGACAATAGATAAACAAAACCGAATTTATATGCATCTCCTACCACTCCAACGAGACCTACTGGTCCAGATACACTAGCCAGACTACCACGTCCAGAAATACCATCAACTATAAAGTGATAAAGTCCCACCATTGTAGCTTTGATCATTATAAAATTCATTTTAAAACCTTCTACTATGGCTTTACCAAACGGGAATTTAACAACACCTAGTTCGTCCATAGATATACCTATCAAAGCTTTATCTATACCTTCTTTTATTTCTGGTACAACTATTATATTTTTTTCGATATTATCTTTTTCTAAATAAGAAATAGCAACATTCTTGCCACCTTTATTACCTACAAATTCACGAAAAGTTTCTGGATTAATATCTTCTAACACGACACCCTCGCTCTCTACGTGGACTATCTTATCACCTGATTTTAATCCAGCTTTCTCTGCGCTAGAATTTTCTAATACAGATATGACTACTAGATGCGTGTCACCTTGAATAAACTCTCGCATATCACTACGAACAGAAGTAGGAAGCCCAGACATAAAAGAGATAGAGAATAAAACCCAAGCCAAAACAAAATTCATAAATATGCCAGCGAAGAGCACTATGGCTTGTTGCCAGCGAGGTTTGTGGACGAAGCTCCTATCTTTGTCCGGACCATTGGTGTTTTCATCATCAGGATTTTCACCGAAAATTTTGACGAATCCACCTATCGGTAGAAGATTCAAAGAATACTCCGTCTCCCCTATTTTCTTGCCATATATTTTAGGGGGGAAACCGAAGCCGAATTCATCTACGCGTATACCAAACTTTTTCGCAGTGAAAAAATGTCCCCATTCGTGGACAAGCACTAACACTAGCAGGATGACAATAAAAATCAGTATATTCATGTAATTTTTCTTTTTTTATTTTTTAAAAATATTTGTTAATAGTTATTAAATCATAGTTTCCTTTTCTTTCTTCTCGAAAAGAGATTCTAGATTGGTATTTACTTCATCGATAACTTTTTGCAAATCTTCTTTTGCACGAAATCTTTCGTCCTCAGTTATTTTGCCATCACGCTCTTGATTTTGAACATCATCCCAGACTCGCTCGCGTTCTTTGCGAACTGTAATGCGTGCATCTTCCAATTTTTCTTTTAAAACTTTAATCAATTTTTGTCTTGTTTCTGTAGTAAGTTGTGGGAAAATGACTCGCAGACCCAGGTCATCAGTAGCCACAGAAAGGCCCAAATCCGCCAGCATTATGGCCTTTTCTATCATTTTGACCTGAGACTTGTCCCAAGGGGCTATTCGTAATGTTTTAGGGTCTTCTATGGATATACTCGCTACATTCTTCAAAGGCTGATATGCTCCATAAACCTCAACAGATACGCTGTCTAATACCATAGGACTCGCTCGGCCTATGTTGAGCTCCCTATATTCTTTACTCAAAAAGTCCTCGACTTTCTTTAAATCATTCTTAAAATTTGAAAAATTGTATTGCATAGAGGAATTATAGCATATTTTTACCTCATTCTCAAATTTTCTCCGGTATTGATAAAGCTATTGATTCTAATATAGATTTCACGCTTGAGCCGGGTTGGCGGATATATTTGCGAGCCTTGAAAATATTGTCAAAAAATATGACATTTGTGTCTTTTGTTGGATATTTTTTATTAACATCTTTTTCTATATTTATATTAAATATTTTATTATGTAAAACAGATTCTAGTATATTTAGAAAATTCAAAGCTTTGGACCTTTTAGATTCTAAAATCAAATCTCTGTTTTTATCCTCTGTTATATCATCGTCATCATCTTTGGCGTCCTCCAATAATTCTTTAAAAAACTCTATTCGTGAATTAAATTTCATATTCAAAAAATCTTCCACTTCTTTTGTGTCCAGATATGCATTTTGATTTTTTATTAAATAGAATCTAGAAACTAATGTATGGATTAATACATTGATCTCAGGAACAATAACGAAAAAATGAGTGTGTTGATTAGGTTCTTCGAACATTTTGAGCATTGCATTTTGAGCGTCAGTAGAAAAATTATTAATAGAAAGCACAAAAACTCTTTTATCACCACTAAAAGACTTTTGGGTGCTCATACTACGCAAAGATAAAGCTTCATTCATTTTAAAATTATCAATATCAATATGTGTGAAATCCGGATTGCCCAATGTCGCAACTCCTAGATCTTTCAAAAATAAAAAAAGCTCAGGTAATATTTCAGACTTTTTGCCTTCTATTAGATATGCATGATGCAGATTATCTTTGTCTAAATGTTTTAACATATTAATTTAATTAATATTATATTCTACTTTTTACTCAACACTGCTTTTTTATAAACATCCAAATGCTCGAGTGCTATACCAGTGCCTTTGGCTACACAATAGAGTGCATCATCGGCAATAGTGGCTTTGACACCTGTTTTCCTATATACCAAATCTGCTAAATTCCGAAGTAATGACGACCCTCCTGTCATAATAATACCGTGATCAATAATGTCTGAAGCTAATTCCGGAGGAGTTTCTTGCAAGACATCTTTGATGGCTTTGATGATTTGTTTTAATTCGTTGTCTATGGCTTTCACTATTTCATTGGATCCGACTTGAGCAGAGCGTGGAAGTCCTTGGATAAAATCACGTCCCTTGATAGTGACGCGAAGCTCTTCTTCGAGTGGTACCGCTGCACCAATTTTTATTTTTACCTCTTCGGCAGTTCTGTCACCTATGGCTAAATTAAAAGTTTTTTTGATATAGTCTGCTATCGCTACATCTATTTTGTTGCCTGCGCATTTTACAGAAGTAGAAGCTACAATACCACCGAGAGATATCACAGCTACATCAGTCGTGCCACCACCTATGTCCACTATCATGTGTCCTTTCGCTTCATAGATAGGAATACCAGCACCGATGGCAGCCAAAATTGGTTCTTTGACTACATAAGCGTTCTTTGCACCCGCTTTGATAGCTGCTTCTACCACAGCACGACGTTCAGTAGAAGTAACCCCAGCAGGAACTGATATCATCACATCAGGTTTAAAAAAGTTAAATTTACCCATTGCTTTGTTTATGAAATATCTGAGCATTGCTTCTGTAATACGGTAGTCTGCAATAACCCCGTCTTTCATCGGGGAATAAGTAATAATAGATTCAGGGGTTTTACCTATCATATTTTTGGCTTCAAATCCTATAGCTATGACTTTATTGTCTATCTCTGAAACTGCCACAACAGAAGGCTCGTTTAGGACGATACCTTTGCCAGGCAAGAATACCAGAGTATTTGCTGTGCCCAAATCTATTCCTAATTTCTTTGAAAATATACCCATAGAGAGAATATTAGCATATTTATGCTAGAATTAAAATATGAATATTGTTACAGTTATACCCCTCCAAAAAAGCGTCTGGAAAGAAGAATTGACTTACTTTTCAGCCAAAGATATTCCAAATGGGAACATCGTATCTATTAGTATTCGAAACAAAAAATGTTTAGCTCTAGTTGTGGACTCTAGCCCAGTTAATAGTATGAAATCTAATATTAAAGGTATGGATTTTAATTTAAAAAAAATAAATGAAATAAAAGAACATTCTATCTGGAATAATGACTTTCTAAATTCAGTTTTTTCAACAGCAAGATATTTTGCTACAAATAAATCTACAGCTATATCTGCATTGATTCCCAATATTTTCAAAGAAGAATATGATAAAATATCTAAATTTAAAAATATAAAATCTAATACAAATGGAAGTGAATTTAAAAATATAAAATCTGAAAAGTTGCTATTTCAAATGAATATCGAGGATAGAATTTCTATCTATAAAACAATGATACGTAGTCATTTTGCAGAAAAAAAGTCGGTCTTCGTTGTATTACCAACAGAAATAGACATAGACAAATTCCATCAATATCTATCAAAAGGTATAGAAAATTTTTGTTTCAAAATGCATTCTAGCATGAAAAAAAGTGAAATTTTAAAAAATTATGAACAAATTGTTACATCAGAACATCCAATAATTATTTTTGCAACCCCGACTTTTTTATGTATGCCTAGATATGATATCAATACGATAATAATAGAAAATGAACATTCTAATGCATACCGCATGATGATGAAGCCTCATTTTGATATGCGTACTTATGCAGAAATATACGCCAGTAACATAGGTGCTAAATTAATCTTGAGTGACAATCTATTACGCTACGAAACATTAGCACGTAAAGAAACAGAAAACATGGGTGAAGTATATCCATTGTCTTTCCGTATTAATTTTGAAGGAAAAATACAAATTATCGGACCCGATTTAATAGAAAAAAAGGGAGCAAAATTTAAAATATTAAAAGATGAGACAATAATAGAGATAAAAGACATTATAAATCAAAAAAAAAATGTTTTTATATTTTCTTTACGCAAGGGTTTAGCTACACAAACCATATGCAAAGATTGCAATGACATATTATTGTGCACAGATTGTAATGCTCCAGTAGTACTATACAATTCAAAAAATGAAACCAAAAGAATGTTCGTTTGCAATCGTTGTAAAAAAGAAATCGACTCGAATACAACATGCAGACTATGTGGTAGTTGGAATTTATTACCTTTAGGTATAGGAGTAGATACAGTGTATGAAGAATTAAGTAATCTTTTGCAAAAAGAAAATATTAAGATATTAAGACTAGATAAAGACATTGCTAAAAATAAAAAAGATGCAGAAAAAATAATAATTGATTTTGAAAATGAAAAAGGAGCTATATTGATTGGCACAGAAATAGCTTTGTTCTATTTACAAAACAAAGTACCACTTTCGGTAATAGCTTCATTCGATTCACTATGGTCTATCCCTAATTACAAAATGGGTGAGAGAATTATTGAAATAATGCTCTCTGTTATAGAAAAAACCAAAGATAAATTCATAGTACAAACCAAAAACGACAAAGATAGTGTAGTGTTAGGATTTAGTTCCAACAACTTAGTATCTTTTGTGCGAGAAGAATTAGAAGACAGGAAAAATTTGGAATATCCTCCTTACAAAAGATTTATCAAAATATCATATACTGGCGACAAAAAAGATATTAGTAATATAAAAAAAATATTAGAAGAAAAATTCAAAAACTATAATCCAGAAATATTCTCTGGCTTTATAACAAAATCTAAAGAAAAATACAACATTAATATGCTCATTACGACGAATATACGCGATTGGTCCTTGCCTGAAATAATTCCAAATGGAACTATAGATCAAAATCTGTTTGAACTCATATCTTCCCTACCACCTTTTTTGAATATATATGTTGATCCTGAAAATTTATTGTAATTAGGCTACTAGGACTGTGAACTCACCTTTTTGGTGTACGGGGTTTTGAGTTAAATATTCTAAAAGTTCAGCTGGAGAGCCAGTTTTATATTCTTCATATATTTTGGTCAGTTCGCGAGCTAGGCAGACTTTTTTATTAGGGCAAAATTTTGTGAGTGACTCTAAAGTTTTTAAAATACGATGTGGGGATTCATAAAAGACCATTGTTCTTTTTGCTTCGGCAATTTCTTTAAATAAAGTGTCCCTGCCCTTTTTGTGTGGAAGAAAACCTAAAAATGTGAACTCATGCGTCGGCATGCCACTAGCTGATAAAGCGGTGATGACGGCTGATGCTCCCGGAATTGGAATTACTTTTACACTTTCATTTGCATCAAAATATTTTTCTTTAATCTTAGACACTAGCATTGTGCCGGGATCAGATATTCCTGGAGTACCAGCATCAGAGACGAGGGCTAAATCTTTGCCACTATCTAGAAGTTCAAAAATTTTCTCTGTTTTAGCGAGCTTACTCTGCGCATGATAACTCATAGTTGGTTTTTTTATTCCATATTTATGCAGAATTTTTCCTGTCTCGCGTGTATCCTCACAAAGAATCATATCCACATCTTTTAATGTTTCTATAGCTCTGTATGTGATATCACCCATATTGCCTATCGGTGTGGCTACTACGTAAAATTTGGACATAATTTTTAATTTATCTTATTTGTATTGTTTATCTTCCTTTATTTAAAATGTGGGTGTGGGCAAAAATACCCATAGCAGCAGAGATAATGAGAATGTTTTTTATAATATATTGACCTTCGAGAGTTGGCACCAAGAATCCTTGCCAAGTAGCAGAGGGCAAGACGAAAAGAGGCATGAGGGTGGTGGTGAGATGGATTAATAATAAAAACATTACCAAGCGAGTAAAACGAGGCAGTAAAAACAAAATACCGATAAGCATTTCAAATACACCAAAGAATACGATAAACTGTGCAAAGGTCACTCCAGGTAATGTCTGCTTCAAAAGCGCGTCCACGAGTGGATTCGCTGGACTCTCGGCAAAAACTTTCAATGCTCCAAACCAAAAATAAACTATAAATATCGCGAACCTTGAAAATGGTAAACTCCACTGTTTAAACTTTTTAATAATAAAATTTTGCATGTAAATATTATAACACTTTATCTCTTATATTTCTTCGTTCTCCATTTGTCCGCAATCTTCACGCGAGTAAGAGAGCGTTCGAGTTCGGATTCGAAATGTTCGAAGTCTATATGATCTTTGTCTTTCATTTGTTCCATCAACTTTTCGGCACGGTCTTTGACTTCTTTTATTTTATCTTCTGAAAGTTCTGATACGTGTTCAGCAAAGTCAGCAAGAATAGCAACTTCGGTGATGCCGTCAGTATTTTTCTTCACTTCCACGAATCCACCGACGAGTGCCATAGGAATATATTCGTCATTATTTTTAGCTACGATGTCGCCAGACTTTAATCCTGCAATCATAGGCACATGGTCAGGCAGGATGGTGACCTCGCCTTCTGTAGTAGGCATAGTCTCACTTTCAACCAGCTCTTCTAATATAAGACGCTCTGGTGTGACGATTTTTAATTTTAATTTTTTGATTGACATATTTCTCTTATAAAAATTTTATAGAGCACCTTTCATATAAAACTCGCCTTCCGGTTTGTCGTCATGTTTGCCGTCCAATATTTCTTTGAATGAGCGAATTGTTTCTGCGAGTGGGACATATTTGCCTTCTGCGCCGGTGAATTGTTCGGCGACGAAGAATGGCTGAGAAAGGAACTTTTGAATTTTGCGAGCGCGGACCACGAGCTGTTTGTCATCTTCAGAAAGTTCTTCCATGCCCAATATCGCGATGATGTCTTGGAGGTCTTTATACTTTTGCAAAATTCTTTGCACTTCACGAGCCACAAAGTAATGCTCCACACCCACAATGTTTGGGTCCAAGATAGTAGAAGAAGAGTCAAGTGGGTCCACAGCCGGATAAATACCAAGCTCTGCGAGTGAGCGGTTCAAGACCACAGTGGAGTCAAGGTGAGAAAATGTAGTAGCCGGTGCAGGGTCAGTCAGGTCATCCGCCGGCACATACACGGCTTGCACAGAGGTGACGGAGC
>JALYOD010000052.1 GCA_030857065.1 bacterium
TAGATGAACCTGACCCTCTAAAGGAGCTCGCTCTTAATGTCAAAAGTATTGTATCTGAAGCCAAAAGATTAAAGACGAAAGTTTTTCCAGATTATACAATAGGAATACTACACAGCAAGATGACCAAAAATAAAAAAGAAGAAATTATGCAGAATTTTCATGATGGCAAAATACATATTTTAGTAGCGACTTCTGTTGTAGAAGTAGGAGTAAATGTGCCTAATGCTACAGTTATCATCATCGAAGGCGCAGAGCGTTTTGGCCTAGCACAGCTACACCAACTCCGTGGGCGTGTAATAAGAAGCAACCATCAAGCCTATTGCTACGTATATGCTGAAGCTAAAAGTCAAAAAACAATAGATAGATTGAATGCATTAAAAACAGCCAAGAATGGTTTTGAATTAGCAGAACTCGACCTGACACTCCGTGGTGCAGGATTCTTATCTGGAGGCAAACAATGGGGCATCACCGACCTCGGAATGGAAGCCATCAAGAATATCAAGATGGTCGAAGTCGCTCGCACCGAGGCGACCCGACTAATAGAAGAAGATTTGGAATTGAAAAAATATCCCCTACTCCACCAAAAAATGCTTGAAAAAACTCACAAGTTTCATTTTGAATAAATATTTTGTGCGCCCTCATGGATTCGAACCATGGACCCCAGAGGTATAAGCTCTGTGCTCTAACCAACTGAGCTAAGGGCGCAAATATTTTTATTTTTAAAAATCAAAAGTACTTCATTTACTATACAAAATTATTATATTTTTTGCAAAATTATGCGACTATATTCAGTGTAGCTGGAGTGTCCAATTCTTTGGGCTTGATGCCGAAAGCTATGATGACTTTGTTGTATTCATCTTGTTCCAATGTTTCTACTTCCATTAATTTTTTGGCAACACCATCGAGAGCGTCTTTGTGTGCCGTCAATACGACTTCTGCGCTCTTCAACCCATCAGCAATAATGCGAGAGACTTCCGCATCAATCTTTTGCATTATATCTTCGGAATATACATCACTACGACTCTCTGACCAAGGATTACGCGGAGAATTGTCAGCATAAGCCACAGGCCCTAAAAGATCGGACATACCCCAACGTGTCACCATAGCTCGAGCTAGATTCGAAGCTACTTGCAAGTCTGAAGATGGACCAGTGGTAATGTCGCCAAAAATCATTTTCTCAGCCACGTAGCCACCGAGTGACATTGCTATGTCATCTAAGAATTCTTTTTTGCTTTGAAGTTTGCGCTCTTCGAGAGGAAGTTTCAAAGTATATCCGCCGGCAGAACCACGCGCCACTATTGAGACTTTGTGTACAGGATCAGCAAAAGGCAATACAGATGCTACTACAGCATGACCTGCCTCATGGTATGCTGTTATTTCTTTTTCTTTTTTAGTCAGGAGATGACTCTTGCGTTCAGGACCGAGCATTACTTTTTCTATCGCACGAATTAAATCAAATTGGAAAACTTTCTTGCGGTTTTCACGTGCTGCGAGTATCGCACCTTCGTTCATAAGAGAGAACAAGTCCGCGCCAGAGAACCCTGGAGTGCGTTCAGCAATCAGTTTTAGATTTATGTCTTCTGCGAGTGGTTTTTCCTCCGAGTGTATTTTCAAAATCTCTTCACGGTCAGCACGGTCAGGCAAATCAAGAATAACTTTGCGGTCAAAACGTCCTGGGCGAACCAAAGCTGGATCTAAAACATCTGGCCTATTGGTAGCTGCCATAACTATGACCTTGTCATTGGGTTCAAAGCCATCCATCTCCACCAATATTTGATTCAACGTCTGCTCGCGCTCATCATTGCCTCCACCAAATCCTCCACCACGAGTACGTCCTATAGCATCTATTTCATCTACGAATATTATTGCTGGAGCAGCTTTTTTGGCAATTTTGAAAAGGTCACGCACACGACTAGCTCCCACACCCACGAACATCTCTACGAACTCAGAACCAGAAAGGTGAAAAAATGGAACTCCGGCCTCACCTGCTACTGCTCGCGCCAGCAAGGTCTTGCCTGTACCCGGAGCGCCAGTTAATATAACACCTTTAGGAATACGTGCTCCAATATCCAAAAACTTTTTTGGGCTTTTTAAGAAATCCACTATTTCTTTCAATTCTTCTTTTGCTTCCTTTGCACCAGCTACGTCTTTGAATGTCACTTTGTTGTTCTTGTCATTTGGATCAGTAATGCGGGCTTTGGATTGGCCGAAAGTGAAAGCTTGCATACTACCAGAACCTTTGACTTGGCGAGAAATAAACCAAAAGAAAAGCAAAATAAAAAGTATCGGCACTAATATTGGCAACAAATTGAGTAACCAATAACTAAAGCCACTTTCATCTTTAACCTCTATTTTAGTAACAGCCAAAGCATCTTTGTCTACACCATAGTTGGCAAAAGTATCATACAAAGACGTATTTGCTTCTTTTTTAGATTTCTTAATACTTTCGTTTTGGTATGTGACAGTCAAATCCTCGCCTTCTATCAACACGCTCTTAACCTCGCCTTTATCCACGCTTTGAGCTAATTCAGAAATAGAAATAGTATCAACCTCTTTGGCTGGATCAGCTACGAATAAGTAAAGTGCCGTCATAAGCATAAATATAAAAACAACCCACATAATAGTGCTAGAAAAGCTAGAATCTTTCTTCTTTTTGCCCTTACCTTTGTTTTCTTCCTTTTGTTGTAAAAAATTTAAATCCATCTCGATATACTAGCACAGATAGCTCAAAAGTAAAACAAACATAATTAATATAAAATTGAAATAAAAACAGCCTGGAATCTTACGATCCAAGCCGTTGTTGGGATGGGAAAACCCATTATTATGTTTTTTGCAGTTAGCCAAACTGCCTTTGTGGCTAAAAAAAATTTTTAATTTTAATAAAAAATAAAAAACTTTTCCTTAGCTTAACTAAGGGGGGTACCAAATTACATTCTCTTCTTTCTTAAAGAAATGAAGAGAACTAGTGACCTTGAGTACAAAGGTATTTTTTATCCTTTCTAATATTTGAAAAGGATTTTTATAACTTTCGTACCCAAAGAGGTACACCCAAATAAATGGAGTTGCTATTAAAAGCAATAGCAAACCGAAAATGAATATTTCGTTCATAATTTGGGTTTTGTTTAAAAAAGAACTTAGATATAGATATTATCAGAATATCAAAATCTGTCAATAGCAGGTGTGGAAAACTTAAAAATGCATAAAGGAGGATTGGTGTGGAATTGGGGAGAATTGAACTCCCGTGCAAAAAGTAATTTCTTTTAAATCTACATATTTAGTTTGTTTTAAAATTTTCGTAATTTAATCTGATAGACAAACAAAATAATTAAATTCTTATTCTCTTTATTTAACCTCTAGCCCAAGACGAAGCTAGAAGCGAGCTCAAATGTATTATATCCAGATCTCTTATTTGAGTATCAGAGGTGGACACCTGATTGACCTAAGACTAGGCGAATGCAGGAACAAAGTTTCCAAACGCAAAGTAAGGAGACTTTATTTTACCAAATGTTTTTGCAATTGGATTTTACATCTAAGATTTGCGAGCTACATGCTGGCTCGATATGCATAAAAGAAAAGTGGCTTCTTGTCTATGCCTTGCAATCCCAAATATTTTTTTATCAACGTTCTTTAATGTCTCTCCTGATATCTCTATCAATATCACGCTTCTTAATACTCTCACGTTTGTCGAACTTTTTCTTGCCTTTAGCAAGAGCGATACTGATCTTGATTTTCCTACCCTTATTATACAAGGAAAGAGGTACTATTGTCAAACTCTTATTTTTTTCAGTATCAGCAAGCTCTTTTATTTCTTTTTTTGTCAAAAGAATTTTCCTATTACGCAGTGGATCATAAACCATAGATATATTCTTGACTTGATATGGTGGAATATTGGCATTCATTAAAAAAGCTTCCCCTCCACGTACTATAATGAATGCCCCTTCGAGCGACATCTGCCCTCCTCTTATACTCTTGACCTCCACTCCCAAAAGCTCAATACCGCCTTCGTATTTTTCTAATATTTCATAATTAAAATGGGCTTTACGGTTTTCTGTATAATTCGCCATATTCCCATTTTAACACAAAATCTTAATTTTCAATTTTGATTTTTAATTTAAAGAACAAAATGCTAAAATAATCGTATGCTAAATAATGAAACAAAAAGCCCAAAACCCAAGCTCTCCGTCACTGGATACAGAGCCATTTGGGGTGAGGATCTAAATGAGCAAATAGCATTCATCTATGCTCGCAGTTATGCCAAGATGGTGGCAAACAAGGATGATACAAAAAATAAGAAAATATTAGTAGGTCGTGATGCTCGTACTAGTGGCCCAAATATTTTAGCTAGTATTAAAAAAGCTTTCGAAATAGAGGGTATGACTATAACATATGCTGGCATATTGCCAACTCCAACAATGCTACTTCTAGTCAAGAAATTAAACTTTGATGCAGGAATAATGATCACGGCTTCACATAACCCGATAGAATACAATGGTATTAAATTCATAGTAGCAGGCGGTAGGCTCACCAACAAAGAAGAAACAGACATAATACAAAAATATTATGATGACCTAACAATGGAAGAGAAATTCTTGGATATTTCTATATTAAACATAGCAGAACCAAAGATAGACAATACCGAATACAGGAAAATTCATACAAATGAAATTTTGAAACACATAGATGTGGATTTAATCAGAAGTAAAAAGTTCAAAGTATCACTAGATCCTATCAACAGCGGTGGAAGCATCATAACTCAAGAATTATTGAAAGAGCTCGGTTGTAGTGTGTCTGTTATTAATGGCAATATGACAGGGCTCTTTGCCCACCCTCCAGAGCCACGACCAGAGAATTTAGATCAAATATCCAAAGCTACACTCGAGAATAATAGTGACATAGGCTTTGCTCAAGATCCAGACGCAGACAGACTCATCATAGTCAATGAAAAAGGTGTGGTGGTGAGCGAAGAGTGTACTTTAGCTTTATGTGTGAAAAATGTTTTATCAAAAAGTGAAGGTGATATAGTCATCAATCTTTCTACTTCTAATATGAGTGCCGACATTGCAAAAAGTTTTGGTAGGAAAGTTTACCGAACAAAAATAGGTGAAGCCAATGTAGTCCAAAAAATTCTTGAAGTTAATGCTCCCATAGGTGGTGAAGGTAGTAGTGGAGCTATCTACCCTACTGTCAATACAGCTCGAGATTCTCTAGTAGGCATAGCATTAGTTTTAGAATTATTTGCAAATGAAAATAAAAATCAGACCAAAAAAATAGGAGAAATAGTAGATGAATTACCGCAATATTTTATGAAAAAAGATAAATGGCCTTTGGCGGGAGTCTTGTCGGACTTATACAAAACTCTTAAAGAGAAATACCCTAACGCACAAATCAATGAAGATGATGGTATCCGATTAGATTATCCTGACTCTTCGTGGATACACCTGAGACCATCAAATACCGAACCCATTATCAGACTTTTTGGTGAAGCAAAGACTCAAAACAGAATAGAAAGCTTGTTTGCTGAAGTTAAGTTGACTTTGGGCTACAAATAAGATATTATCTACCTAGTTAAGAATTTTACAAATACCATTGCGTGAAAGAATAAACAACCAAATAAGAGCCAAAGAACTACGAGTTATTGATGATCAAAATCAAAACATCGGAGTTTTGAGTCTCAAAGATGCTTTAGAGCTGGCCAACAGTAAGGGTTTAGACTTGATAGAAATATCTCCTAATGCCAATCCACCAGTTGCAAAGATAATGAACTTTGGTAAATACCAATATGATGTAAGTAAAAAGCTTAAAAAAGCCAAAGTCGGAGTCAAAATGACAGAGACCAAATCTGTCCAAATCAAAATAGGCACTGGAGACCATGATTTGGAATTGAAAGCAAAGACTGCTTCAAAATGGCTTAAAGAAGGACATAGAATCAAGATAGAACTTTATCTTGCTGGGCGTACCAAGTATATGGATGAGAAATTTTTGAAAGAAAGACTTGATAGAATACTGCATTTAATAACAGAAGACTATAAAGTATCAGATTCATACAAAAAAGGACCAAAAGGATTGATGTTAACAATAGAAAAAGCAAAATAGTTTATATATAATATTAAACAATAAATTTTATGATGAAAACAAACAAATCATTTTCAAAAAGATTAAAATTAACAAAAAATGGAAAAATCAAAAGCCGAAAGCCAGGTTTTAATCATTTCAATGCAAAACAATCCAGAACTACTCAATTGAGTGGTAGAAAAGGTAAGAATTTTGTAATTAAAAACAAACCTAAGAGTCACTTGTTGCCTTTTAGCTAATTAAAAATAATATAATCATATGACAAGAGTAAAAAAGGGAGTACATGCATTAAAAAGAAGAAGAAGTGTCCTAAAACAGACCAAAGGTATGCGTCATGGACGCAGTACTAAAG
>JALYOD010000060.1 GCA_030857065.1 bacterium
CAATACTGCAGGTCGCATAGCTGCTAGGGCATCCAGAAGCAAAGGTGCGATGAGCTATTCAAAAGAAAAATTAGAACTTGATAAATGGAACAAAGGTCCTAAAAATACGCCTAAGCCTACTATTGGAAAATATACTGCTTGGGAAAAATTTGGTGGAAATATAAACTACAGCCAAAAGAAAGTTGGTGAAACAGAACACGCAAGGCATGAATTAGAAGACTATAAAAAGAAAATTGGAAGGGAGGGTGTTAGTGATGGTAATCTATCTGGCACAGACATAGATAATATGGAAACTAAATTCAAGACAGAAAAGAAAGGCGACTTTGAATCCATGGTTCGACGAGGCACTGATGGTAAAAATGATGTTGAACTTATCGATCCAAATACTGGAAATAAAACTGGATTAAAAGGCGAGGCTGAATTTAAAGCCCAAAGACGTGAAGAATTGCAAAAAGATCTGTTAGATCCAGCAAATCTAGCTACAAGTATAGCTAATCGTGATGTAGAATATGATACAATACAAAATAAAAATATAATTACAAATCAAGGAAGAGAAAAAATAAGAGATCAACTAGATGTAGAGTTTAATGCTATTCTAAAAGTTTCTACTGAAGAATTGTCTAAAAAGAAATTTGATCATTTGAAAGATGAAGCAGCACAGGACATAAGTATAGGTAAAAGATTATCTGCAGGTTCCACTGGTGGAAGTTATGATGCTAGACAAATAGGACCGAAATTCAGCTTGAAAGATAATTTCTTAAAAACAGGTGCTTTGGTTGGATTAACTGCAGCAGTAGCGTATGGAATTCGTTCAGGTATGAAAACAGCCAATATGAATCCTGGTGCAGGCAAGGGTGACTTTATGACAGATATGGGCAACATAATAAGTGCAGGATTAAAAGGAGCAAAAATAAATATAGCTAGTGGGCATGCTACACCAGAAAAAGGTGGTGGGGATCACAGTGGGGGGAATCACTAATAATATGATGAGGACTAAACAGATTAAATAAAAAATATAGAAAGTTAATAAAAATTTATGACACAAGAAGAATTACAACAAAAAATAGGAGAGTATTTCATCAAGTTGCCACCGCGGGCACAAGAAATATTCCAAAGTCAAAAGTGGTTAAACACACTGAGGACTATTAGTGTTAAATATGGTTTGAATGAATCTCAAATACAAACTCTAGGGATAGAAACGACCTTGGTTCTATTAGGCATTATTCATCTTGAAGAATATGAGACTAATTTAAATAAAGAAATAGAACTATCTAGAGACAAGAGAGAGGATATGATGGAAGAAATAAATACTTTTATCCTCAATCCCATTCGGAAAGACATATCTTATGCATATGATATCAACACTGGTAAAATTCAAAACGAAAACACTAAAGAAAATGAAAATATAATAAAAAATACAGACAATAACAATAAACTAAATTTGATAAATCAAAATACTGAAAAAGAAATAACAAGGAATACACAAAATATAGAACAAAAAATAGACCCTAGGTTTTTGAACTTACCAGTAGAATTGCAAAAGATTATAAAAGAATCCGACTATCAAGCGAAACTCTACAAAGTGGGTAAAGAAAACAATTTGACTATAATGCAAATAACCAAACTAGAAACCATCATCACCAACACTATCCTAGGAGTATTGCCACCGTACCAATTTGAAGATGAGTTAAAAAATAATTTAAACCTTTCTATAGAAATAAATAAGAAGATAGTGGATGCTATAAATACAAAAGTTTTGGGTGAAATACGCCGAGAATTAATGCGTATTTATAAAAAAGAAGACGCTCATATATCACAAGAAGAAGACATAATATTAAAAAATGCAGGTTTCCAAATAGAAAAAGAACATCATTCTGTAATACAAATAAAAAAGAAAGAGGATGTGTCTATCCGAGCTGGCAATAAAGTATTACAAAATAGTGGTATAGAAATAAACAAAGAAAGGGAAACAATAGAACGTGATGCCAAGAGTGAAGGGGAGAAGGAAATGTTGATGGACATAGCTGATGTTAGTTTGATACTCAAAACACCAGAAACACCAACATCTCCAAAAGTATTGGTTACTCCTACTCCATCTATTCTAGAGCAAAAAATGCAAGGGAATTTCAAAATAGAGAGTGTTAATACCGAATATCAAAGTTTTTCAAAACCAAACAATACTAAAGCTACAATTTTATCCAAAACAGATCCATACAGAACACCGATAGATGAATAGTATGTATTGAGCTCTACAAAAAGCTCAAAAACATAAAAATAATAGAAAAATGTGCTAAAATAATTATATGCAATTCAAAGTTCCACAATTTTTAGACATAGAAGACAAAATATTCGGCCCTTTTACTTTTAGTGAAGCTGTATATTTAGCAGGAGCTTCTGGTATTTGTTATATATTATAC
>JALYOD010000001.1 GCA_030857065.1 bacterium
GTATCGCCATACCCGCTACTGGTGCAGTGGAATTTTTGGCTATAGTCCACGCGCGGGTTTCCTCTACTCCAGTAGTAAAGTACGTCTCGAGCCCCAAAAGCTCATAACTTTTTTTAATCAAATCATCAAAGCCATATTCGAAAACTGTATCTATTTTTGCCGACAAACCTAGGGTATTTATTTCGTTGTCTATACTTACATTCTCATTTGCCTCTGAGGTATTTAATACATATAGCATTGGTTTAAGTGTCAGTAAGCTCAAAGATTTTATTTTAAATTTCTCTTCGTCAGTAAGTCCTGCAGTACTTGCCATTTTACCCTCTTCTAGAATTTTTATTATTCTATTTAGAATAACTTCTTCGGCTATAGCTTCCTTGTCTCCTCTTTTTACATCTTTGTTTAAGTTTACAATTCTTTTTGATATAGTTTCAAAGTCTGCAAGCACTAACTCCAAATTTATCACACCAATGTCTTGCATGGGGTCTATTTTGTTTGCCACGTGTATAACATCTGGATCATGAAATACTCGCACCACATGCGCTATCGCGTCCACCTCACGGATATTGGTCAAGAATTTATTGCCCAAACCTTCACCTTTGGAAGCACCCGCTACAAGCCCTGCGATGTCTACGAATTCTATAACTGCGGGCACTGTCTTTTTAGTTTTTGAAAATTCTGCCAATTTATAAAGCCTTTCATCTGGCACTGGCACTATACCTACTGATGGGTCAATGGTGCAGAATGGATAATTCTCCGCGGGCACAGACTTTTTGGTAAGCGCATTAAAAAGCGTGGATTTGCCCACGTTTGGTAGACCTACGATTCCGATAGATAATGACATAAATAAAATATAGCAAAATTAAGAATAAATTGCATTAAATATGTTTTTTAAACTATGAATCTATTTCATACTCATCTCCGTCTTTGTAGTCTATTTTCCTTTTTCGAATAAGATAAACTCCTACTGCACCCACAAGAAGCAACATAACAAAACCAAAAATCAAATAATAATTTTTATCTTCTGTTTTTGTAATATTTTCATTTGATGCCGCTAGAACATTAGCTTGTAAATCTTCTGCTTGCAAATCATTGCGAATAGGAAAACTAATATATTCTTTATTATTATTGTCCACTACAGAATTAGTTGTATTTGCGACACTAGCTGAAGTTATTCTTTTAGATACAATAGGATCAGGAATAGGAATAGGAATAGGAATAATTTTATTATAATTAAAATCAAAAACAAGTTGACCAACAGAATTAATTAATTTTAAGTTTGGTAAATCAGCAAATACAAAACCGGTGACTTTTGGTGAAAACATTATTTTCTTTTTACTTGGAATGACCGTGTTCTTAGGGAAAACAAATGTTTTGGGTAAAGAAGAAAGATACCAATTCGATACATCCATATCATAATCAAAGTTATTAAAAATTTCTACAAAAAAATCTTGCTCGTTGCCTACGGCAGAAATAATAATACTTATAGATACAACATTGATCATTGCCTTATCCACACTGGTAGGTATGCTGGAATAAATATTGCCGTAATATTCTAAAGAAACCATATACTCGCCAGGATAATGGTAAGTATGAGAAATTTTACCAAGATTCCATAAATCTGTTTCCATAGAACTTCCATCACCAAAATTCCAAAAATACTTACCGTAATAAAGTGGCTCGTTATGCTCGCCTGTAGTTGTAGCACTAAAATTGGTAGGCAGAGAAACGAAAACAAGATTGGGTTTAATTATTTTGGATTCAATCTTTTTTAATTTGTAAATAGAACCCGTGCCTGCACTACTAGAACTTGTCGTGCTGGTGTTCTCTGTGGTAGGAATATTTTCATTGGGAATTGGATTTTTAGTAATACTACCAGAAGTGTTCATCATGCCAGGAGTTGGAGTGGCAGAGCTCCAAGAGTTATTTATTTTCTGTAAACTTTTACCATCCCCAGTTGCTCCTAATGTAGAAACATAAGTATACTGATCTACGATATTTAAATCAGCGTCTTTTATGGCAAGGATTTCACCGTCGTTAGAAAGAGAAAAAGTAGAATCAAAAATAGCCCCCGTATAAAAAGGCCAGTCTATTTTGAATTTATTTTTATCAGAAACTATTACGGCATACCCGCCTGCTCCAATGTTCTTGTCTCCTTGAGAAATACTCAAACCATGGTTTGTATTAGCTTCAAAAAATTTATATGTGGATAAATCTATGCTATCACTACCATTATTGAATATTTCAATCCATTCACGCCCAGTGTCTGTGCCATCAAGATCATACATTATTTCATTCAGCAAGATGGCTCCGTTGGCAATATGAAAATATGATAGATTCAAAACTATAAACAAAAATAGGATTTTCTTATGCATATTTGTCTATTATTTTTATATGTTATAATCATACCATATGGAAACAAATAACAAGATTGAATTTTTGGCAATTGGGGATATCGTAGTAGATGCTTTTATTACACTCAAAAATGCTCATGTACATAATGGAATAGATAAAGAGACGATTGCTTCTAGTGAATTATGTGTCGCTTTTGGAGATAAAATTCCTTATGAGTCAGTCGATGTAGTTAATGCTGTGGGCAATAGTCCAAATGCTGCTGTATCTGCGTCTAGACTAGGTCTACGATCTGCTCTACTTGCTACTGTGGGTGGGGACCAAAATGGTATAGACTGTTTAGATTATTTAAAAAAAGAAAACATTATTATAGACTTTATAAAAACAGATGAAAATAAAAAAACAAATTATCATTATGTATTACGCTACGGTGTAGAACGTACCATCCTAGTAAAACACGAAGAATACGAATACAAACTTCCAGACTTTGGTGATATCCAAATCTCATACATATATCTGTCATCTTTAGCAGACCACACTTTACCACTACACAATGAAATAGTAGAATATATTAAGAAAAATCCAAGTACAAAACTTGTATTCCAACCAGGTACTTTTCAAATGAAGATGGGTACAGAAATACTCAAAGATGTTTATGCTCACACTGAAATATTTTTCTGCAATTTAGAAGAAGCTCAAAAGATTTTGAATATTCAAACAAGAGATATTAAGATATTAATGAGTGGCATTCATAATCTTGGTCCAAAAATAATAGCTATATCAGACGGCCCAAATGGTGCTTATGCTTCTGATATGAGAGATGCCAAAACTGAAATTTTCTACATTCCACAATATCCTGATATTGGAGAACCAGTGGACCGTACTGGTGCAGGCGATGCTTTTGCTTCTACTTTTACATCAGCTATCCTTCTAGGCAAAACTGTTCCGGAAGCTTTGTCGTGGGGACCTATCAATTCAATGTCTGTAGTCCAATACATCGGTGCGCAAAAAGGATTACTTACTCATGAAAAAATCGAAGGATATTTAAAAAACGCGCCAGAGAGTTATAAAATTACAAAATTATAATACCATTTTTATAACTTTCTCTTTAAAACTCTTTTTACAGCGTCTTTTATATTATTTTTACCCATACCATAATGCTCTACGAGCTCTATAGGTGTACCAGACTGGCCGAATTTGTCTTCTACTCCTACAAACTCCATAGGTATAGGATAATTCTGTGCGAGGACTTCTGCTACAGCAGAGCCCATACCTCCCATCACTTGGTGCTCTTCTACTGTGACTATACATTTGCATTCTTTTGCTAAAAATATGATGGCTTCTGTGTCTATCGGCTTGATAGAAGATAAATTCATAACTTTTGTTTTGACATTCTCCCCTTCTAGTTCTTTCGCAGCGAGGAGTGCATTGTGCGTGAGCCCACCTGTTACTATGATGCCCACGTCTGCGAGTCCGATATCTGGTATCCAATATATTTCTGCTTTGCCTAAATTAAATGGTGTTTCTTCTGTAGTCACCACTGGAGTCTTTTCACGAGCAAGACGCAAATACGCTGGGCGTTTACTCTTGGCTAATGCCATTGTCGCCTTTTTTGCTTCAATGCTATCACATGGCGATACTACATCCATATTAGGCAATATTCTCATCAATGCTATATCTTCAAGCGCTTGGTGCGTTCCACCATCAGGACCGACAGATATGCCAGCATGAGATCCTACTATCACTACCTTCCTGTCGTTGTATGCAATAGTAGTACGAATTTGCTCCCAATTTCTACCAGGGGAAAACATCGCATAGCTAGAACAAAATGGAATCTTGCCCATGGCACTCATGCCAGAGGACACAGTCACGAGGTTCTGCTCTGCCACACCTATCTCTACAAATCTCTCAGGGAATTTATCCTTAAACTTTTGCATTTGTGTGCTCTCAGTCAAATCCGCACAAAGAGCCACAACATTTTTATCTATCTCGCCTGCCATAGCCAAACCTTCACCGAAGCCCTTCCTTATCGGTACTTGTTCCACATTTTGATTGAAAATTTTTGTATTTAATTTTAATTTTGGATTTAACATAAATTAAGTCATTGATGCTCGCTTTTAATTTTACCTCCTAATGTTCGGAGCTCTTTTAATGCCATGTCAGCTTGTTCTTTGTTTGGCGTAGTGCCATGCCAATGGAAATCGCGTTCGAACTCTTTCACGCCTTTGCCAGGTATGGTGTGCGCGATGATGACACTCGGATGCTCGTATATAGATTGGGCTTGCATCACCGCTTCATCTATAGCACGAAAGTCATGCCCAGAAACCTCTATTACATGCCAATTAAAACTCTTCCATTTTTCAGCGAGCGATTCGAGTGGCATTATGTCTTCAGTGTATCCATCTATTTGAATATTATTTCTGTCAATTATGGCGATCAGGTTCCTGAGCTTGTGTTTACCAGCGAGCATTACACCCTCCCAACTATTTCCTTCATTTAATTCCCCGTCTGACATAAAGGCATAAATAAACCTATCCTTGTCTTTGCCATCCATCTTATCTGCAATAGCCATACCTACGGCTTGAGATAGTCCTGCACCCAATGGCCCAGAAGAATTTTCGAGCCATGGCATAAATTCCCTATGTGGATGCCCTTGGAGTCGTGTACCAAACTTTCGTAAAGTCTTCAATTCCTCAACTGGCATATATCCGGTATGTGCCATAGTGGCATAAAGAACAGGACAGATGTGACCATTCGAAAGCACTAGCCTGTCGCGTTCCTCCCACATTGGATTCTTCGGATCATGTTTCAACTGATGAAAATAAAAATAAGTGAAAATATCCGCCATGCCCAATGGCCCAGCAGTATGCCCGCTCCCCGCTTCTAAAAGCATCTCAATGATAGACATACGAATATCATTCGCCTTTTGTTCTAATTCTATTATTTTGTTCTCTGTTAGCATTAATCTAATTATACTCTTTATATGAAATTATTCAAAACAAAAATACAAAAAATATTTTAATTTTATAATTCTTTTAATCTTTCAACAGTGTCAATTATATTATTTGAATTAAATATTGTGGAGCCTACGACGAGGGTGGAGGCGCCGGCGCTAGCTAGCGCCGGCGCTGTGTCAAAATTTACTCCACCATCTATAGCAATTTCTAAATCAGGATATTTATTTTTTAAATATTTTATGTCTTCTAAGACTCGCTCGTCGAAGTCCTCGCCTTGATAGCCGATATTTTTGATACCCATAAGTTGTACAAAGTTAACATAAGGTATGACTTCTTCTAATTTTGCCATTTCTGTGTCAGGATTTTTTGATACTCCGAACTCTATCAAGTCTTTGACATAAGGGTCTATGCCTTCTAGAAATTCTGCAAGCTCACGAGTATCTTCTACCATCTCAATATGAAAAATCATTCTCTTGGGCGAGAGTTTGGAATACAAATCAAAATTCGAGATAGCGTCCACGACCATCAAATCAAGTTCGAAGTCTACATCTTCCCAAAACGGCATGCCCTCTTGCTCATTTTGTATAGATACAAAATGCTTGTCGAGTACGCCACCTCCTAGGAAAGGCCACGTAGTAGAATTCACAAACTTGCCATCGCATATGTCTACTTGCACCATAGGCGCTACGCCACGAATCAGAGCTATCTTGTCTTTTAATTCATCAAAATCATTCGTGAGTATTGCGGGTATTATATTCATAAATTTACTCTCTGCCTTCAGCATCTCCCTTTTAGTAGGGGGGCGACCAAATACAAATTTAGGTATTAAATTTAGTTAATCTTCTAATATGTCGTTCCTCACCAGAGAATTTAGTTTTCAAAAATAATTCAATAGCGAACTTTGCCTCATCTATGCTAACAAAACGTGCTCCTATAGATAAAATATTCGCATCGTTGTGCTCGCGAGCTAGTTTTATAATTTCAAATAAATCATTACTCTCTGCTCCATCTACATCAATACTTTTTATCAGCTCTTTTGGTCCATAAAATACAGTTGCGCGCACGCCAGATACTGTATTGGCACACATCGCCTCACCCTGACCGCTACCTCCGAAAACTATCCCCATGCTATCTTTGTCCCCCGCCACATCGAGCGCCACGAGCGTCACAAAATCTGGATAATCATCATCTTCATTCAAAACAAAAGCACCCTTGTCCACCACCTCATAATCCAAGCCTAAAGACGGCAAGTATTCCTTGATAATTTTTTTGTATTCAAATCCCGCATGATCACTCCCTAAATATATTTTCATCCCTCTATTATATCATCTTTAAATTTATTTTATACTCTCCCCTGTCTTGATTACATGCTCCACTAAAGTATACGTATACCCCATTTCGTTGTCGTACCAGCCCATGACTTTGACGAGGTTGCCACCGACTACGCGAGTCAGCGCCAAGTCAGCGATGCATCCATGAGAATTGCCGAGGATGTCAGAGGAAACAAGAGGCTCTTCGGTAACAGCGAAAACCTTCATCCATTTTGGATCCATAGATGCAGTTTTCAAAATATTATTAACTTCTTCGGCAGTAGTAGGTTTCTTGGAGATAAATGTCACATCCACAATAGATCCTGCGGGCACTGGTACACGGATAGAGATGCCATCAAAAAGCCCTTCGAGACTCGGATATGCTTTGGTCACGGCGATGGCTGCACCGGTAGATGACGGCACTATATTCTGCGCGGCTGCTCGGCCTTCACGCAAATCCTTTTTGCTTGGACCATCTACGAGTGCTTGCGATGCAGTGTATCCATGCACAGTGTTTAGGATTGCTTTTTCTATACCCAAAACATCATTTAGAATACCGATGAGTGGTGATGCAGCGTTCGTAGTGCAAGACGCATTCGATGTAATGTCGCAAGTACCAAATTTGTCTTCATTCACACTCATCAAAATAGTTTCGCCAGGGAAAGAGCCATCTCCTTTTGATGGCGCAGTGATGACTACTTTCTTCGCACCACAATCAAGATGGAACTTTGCTTTCTCGTAAGCAGTGAAAAGTCCAGTAGATTCTACTACCACATCAATGCCTAGCTCACCCCACGGAAGCTTCGTGGTATCTTTTTCAGAAACAACTTTTACTTTTTTGCCATCAATCACCAAGTCTGTACCATCTATCTTCACATCGTGCGCCCATGTCCTATACACTGTGTCGTATTTCAAAAGATAAGCCAAGGATTCTATTGAACCCAAGTCATTCACTGCCACTACTTCTACTTCAGGCCTGTCCCACGCTATCTTTAAAAAAGCCCTACCTATCCTCCCAAAACCATTTATCGCTACTTTTATTTTTTTGTTTTCCATAATATTGCTTGCCCCGCGTAGCTTTAGCGTAGTGGGGTTTATCGTTAAATTTTAATATCTTTTAATATATATAGTATATCAAAAAATAAACAAAATGTGATAGTATTAAAATATGGTAAAAACAGAAGCTAAATTCATACACCTACATACACACAGCCACTATTCCCTTTTAGATGGACTTTCAAAGGTGGAGCGTATTGTGGAGCTCGCGAAGG
>JALYOD010000027.1 GCA_030857065.1 bacterium
TTCAAATTCACTATCTCCAGAACATCATCTATTCTGGGATCTATATCATATACTTTTTTATCACTAATATTCTGAAGAGATTTTTCAAAAAAGTCACGCACTGACAAATCGAGCTCATCACGAGGTATGACTTGTCTGGAGAGAGCTATTGTGGTCTTTTGAGCTAGATGTATCTGGCCATTCTCGGGAGCATTTATGCCCGTAATAAGGGAGAATATAGTGCTTTTGCCAGCGCCATTCTGACCCATTATGGTGACTTTCATACCCCTACGAATAGCAAAATCAACCTCGTCCAAGATAGGCTTGTTGTGTCCATATTCAAAAGAAACTTTGTCGAATCGTATTACGACTTCCCTGTGTGTCATAAGTTAACACTTTACATTATTTTTAACAAAATTGAAAGCTAAATGAAAAAATTAATTGAGCAAATAAAAAAACGGATCGAGGATCCGTTTTTGAATTTTTGAAGTTTTGAAGTTTTGAAGTTACTTCTTCGATTCTTCTAATTTTTTCATTTCTTGCAATTCTTGCAATTCTTCTAATATTTTCCTGACCGTATCTTTTGCTGTAGCTGCTACCTCATACAAACCATATTGCTCAGCAAGACGTCTGATAGTTTCTGCTATTTCCATATTTTCAGTTATCTTTTCTTTGGGTGAAGATCTTTCAGTGGTTTGCTTTTTGTATTCCAGAACACACATTTTTTTATTTTTTGTATATTCTTTATCATCAAATGCCACCACTGGCATTGATTTTTCATAAGATACATCATCGTCTAAATCTCCTGAATATTGCCATTCATTGGTATGATTACTAAGATATATGATAAACCCTTCCTCCATTCTTTTTATTTTCAAAGGGAATTCATCAGATTTTCTAGACATGAAATATCCATCTAGATTCACAAAAGCTTTTTTATTTTCATCCATCCATACGGTATTGTATGCTATCCATCCTGTTCCATTTGCCTTTATGGTCTGAACAAAATTAGAGATATTCTTTTCTGGAATTTGTTTTGCTTGCATATTTTTATTGTGATTGGTTATCACAAAAGACAAAATCTTCTTTGAAAACCAATCAAATATTTTGTCAAAAATCGTTTCTTTAAATTTAACATAGATTTTTATTTTTGTAAAAATTTTTTGTATTATTTTAATGTCTAATATTTTTACTATGTAAATTACACCTTGGTATTTAAAATGTTATAATCATAAGATGCGTAGCTTTTTTATAAATCTCATTTCATTTTTTAAAAAACATAAATTTGTTCTCTTTTTATTACTATCGTTTTTAATAATTGTTTTAGGTATTACTTCAGTAGTTATATTTATAAAAATAAAATCTCATTCATTTATTTACACAACTGCTGAAAAAATTCCCCATATGCTTGTGGCTATTATCCCAGGGGCGTATGTAACGAAAAATGGGACGCTATCTCCTGTGTTGGAAGATCGAGTAAATTCTGCGATAAAATTATATAACACACAAAAAGTAGATAAAATTTTAGTTACTGGAGACAATAGTACACTCATCTACAATGAGGTAAATCCAGTTCGTAACTACCTACTCAACAAAGGTGTTTTGGATCAAGATATATTTTTAGATCACGCCGGATTCGATACCTACAGCTCTATGTACAGAGCAAAAAATATCTTCCTTATTGATTCTGCTATTATTGTAACTCAATCTTTTCATTTACCCAGAGCTGTATTCACTGCTCGAGTGCTTGGAATAAATGCTCTGGGTTATGATGCTGACCACGGCACTTATCTATTTAAAAATAATATTCGGGAATACTTTGCAAATGTAAAAGCAGTATTGAATCTAATATCAAAAAGGAAACCAAAGTATCTAGGGGATGAAATTCCTATAAATGGAGACGGAAGAGACAATCCCTAGTAACAGAAATAAAAATAACCCAAACATCATTTCACGATGCTTGGGCTATTTACTTTCAATTATTCGAATTTTTAAATTTTTATCTAAATTCGTTAATGAGTCCAATAATGACTCCGATAATGAATCCCAACATGACTCCCATAATAACTCCTATAATGCGTTCTCCCGCAATGCCTCCCCCAATGGCTCCCAAAAGGACTGCTAGAATGAGTCCAAAACTAAGCCCCTCTATAAGTCCTTGTTCTTCAAAGGATTTTAATTTCTTATATTTCAATTCCTGTAAAATTCTTACAAAGAAATAAAGACCCAAACTTAGCGTGCCATACGCTAGTAACATTGACACGCCATGGGTTAATGAAAGACTCTCATCTAAAGAAATTTCTTTAAAAGAAGGTAGGATATACCATCTTGCCAGAAAGTATCCGAAGAGAGAAGTAACGATAAAAAGAATTATTAATTTAATAATTCTTTTTATCGTTTTTGAGAAAATCTCAATAGAATAAATTCCTGACATGTTTTTCATTTTTTAAATTTTATTAGTGACTCCTGCTCTCAATTCCTTAAGCACAAAAGTCACCAATAAAAAAAATATAAAAGAACGACATTATTTGTATAATATCATAGTATCTTTATTTGTCAACTGTTCGTAATGGTTCAATACCTTGGAATCACCTAGAGTGGTTTAAGATATGAACATGGCATATACAACAAATGAAAAGCTCCCTCGACTTCGTGTCCTTGCAATACGGATGTTAGAAACTGGTAAAAGCACTAGAGAAGTAGCTCGATACTTTGGATATGCACAGAGTACCATTGTGAAGTGGTCGAAAAGAAAGAACGAAATATGGCATGAGCGAAAATTACAAACCAGAAGTTGTAGACCTCACCATTCACCGAACACTTTACCCAAAGAGATAGTTGCTAAGATCATTCATACCAGAGTTGAAACAAAAAGATGTGCAGAAGTGGTGCATGAGATGCTAAAAAAAGAAAATGTAGATGTGTCTTTGTCTTCAGTCAAAAGAACATTGTCTCGGTTTAATATGGCCAACAAAAGAAGTCCCTGGAAGAAGAGAAGAATATATCCTCCTAGGCCTGACATTACAC
>JALYOD010000029.1 GCA_030857065.1 bacterium
GGACTATATAGTGAAAGATGGCGACGTAATAGAGTTTAAAATATAATATGAAAAATAATAAAGAAATCAAAATACTTTGCTCACAGGATTGGCAGGATTATGAACTTCTCGATACAGGGGATAGGCAGAAACTGGAGAGGTTTGGTAAATATATTTTTGTCAGGCCTTTTGAGGATGCGGTATGGGGGAAGACTTTGGATACAAAAGAATGGGATAAAGTCGATGGTAAATTTTGGAGTACGAAAGCTGGAGCAAAGGGCGGTTGGAAGATGAATAATAAGATAGAAGATAAATGGGAGATGAATTATAAGGGTATTAAATTCTATGCATCACCGACAGCATTTCGACATCTATCCTTTTTCCCTGAGCAGGCAAGTCATTGGGATTTTATAGAAAAGAAAATTTCGGACGTTGGACGTCGGGGAATTTCGGACGTCCAACGTCCGAAATTTTTGAATTTATTTGGCTACACTGGTGTGGCGAGTTTGTTTGCACTACGCGCAGGTGCAGAGGTGACGCATGTGGATGCTTCAAAAATTTCTCTTGCAGAATTAAAAGAAAATCAGAAATTAAATTATAATAATTTAGATTCCAATAACAATAAATTAGATTTGGATAAATTGCCTTTAAGAATTATACCTGATGATGTAATTAAATTTTTGGAGCGAGAAATAAAAAGGGGCAATAAATATGATGCCATCATCATGGACCCGCCCAAGTTTGGTAGGGGGCCAAAAGGGGAGGTGTGGGACATAGCCAAAGAACTCCCAAAGCTTTTAGAACTTGTCAAAAAAGTTCTGTCAGATACTCCACTGTTCGTCATTTTTACTTCGTACTCTACAGACACTTCCTCACTCTCTTTTAGTTATATGCTAGAAAATTCTATGAGAGATTTTGCAGGTAAAGTACAAGCAGGTGAGCTGTGTGTCCTCGAAACTTCAAATTCTCGTACCATACCACTCGCCAACACTGCCATTTGGCAGAAATAATTATTCCTCGTCTTTTATTTCTTCTTGGATGTCTTCCACATCTTCTGAAATCTCTTCTACATCTTTCTGGATGTCTTCCACATCTTCTGAAATACCTTCAACATCTTTTTGAATGTCTCCTACATCTTCTGATATTTCTTCAATATCTTCTGATACTTCTTCTAGATCTATAGTGTGCTGGTTTACGGTCATTTGAATAAAAATAGAAAGATAGATAGCTTCTAGAGAAACTACTGTGGTTAAAATAAGGAGTACATCACTTACTGCAACTCCAAAGAATCTCAACGAAAGCATTGTAATAAAAAATATAGTATGCACTATCAAAGAAGCTGGGGATCCTACCCAGCGTGAGATTCTGTGAGATAAATTTTCGGGCTTTTTACTCATTATTTTGTATATTTTTTATAAAAAATGACTATTTATCAACTTGCTTATATATGATATAATACTTTGTATGAATATACAAACAATATTGAACCCAAATAAACCCAAAATGGGTATTGGATTTTTCTTTTTATCATTAGGTTCTATTATCACTCTTATTACCACAGTATTTTCTTTTTTGAATTTACTTTTTGAAACCCTAAATAAAAAGTTCCCTGATGTGTTGAATGCATCTTATCAATACGGCTATAATACTTATGATTATGAATCAATGCGTTCAGCACTCGCGACTCTTATTATATTCTTTCCAGTATTTTTAGTACTTACATATTTTTGGCATAAAGTTTACAAAGGTGGTGTGGGACATATAGACGAAGTTATTCGTAAATGGATGTTGTATATTATTTTGTTTTTGTCGTCTTTGATGATCCTTGTAGATTTGGTCACATTAGTTCGATATTTTATAGCAGGCGAAATTACAGAAAGATTCGTATATAAAGTACTGGCTACCATATTGGTGGCAGTATTTGTGGGTTGGTATTATTTTCTAGTTTTACAAAAAAGTGAAAAGTTTTTGAAATACAATGTGAATTTGTGGTCAATGATCAAAGCCATCATCTGGGTGGCTCTCTTGGTGTATTTTGCTTTTAGTGTGATGGGTAGCCCACTACAACAACGCAAATTTCGCTTGGATGAAAAACGCTTGCAAGATTTGCAAAATATTCAATATCAAATTATTAATTATTTTCAACAAAAACAAAAACTTCCAGAATCACTGAAAGATTTGTCTAATCCTCTGACCGGCTATTCTTTACCTGTTGATCCTGAATTCACTAAGGGAATAAATTATGAATACAATGTGCTTGATGCAAAAAATCTAAAGTTTGAACTTTGTGCTAGTTTTGCCTTGCCTATACCAAAAGGTTGGCAAGAGTATCAAAATTATGGCGGAGGAATCAGACCTATGGCTTTCACTGAGGGCAAAAATGTGTCAATATCTTCGCCTACTATTTACCCAAATGGTGGATTCAATGAATCTTGGGAGCATGAAGCTGGACGAGCATGTTTCGAAAGAACAATAGATAAAGATTTGTATCCACCATACCCAAAACCAGCAAAAGATATACAAATTTACTAAGAAATTATCTGGAATATTTTCATGCAGAATTACAATCATAAAGACATAGAAAAAAAATGGCAGGAAAAGTGGCAAGAAGATGACATATACAAAGTGTCACAAGATGCAAAATTGCCGAAGCAGTTTATCTTAGACATGTTTCCATATCCTTCAGGTGAAGGTCTTCATGTTGGGCATCCTCGAGGCTACATAGCCACTGATGTGTATAGTCGCATGAAGCGTATGCAGGGCTACAACGTGCTCCACCCAATGGGTTGGGATGCTTTTGGATTACCGGCTGAGAACTATGCAATCAAAAACAAAGTGCATCCACGCGTAGCAGTAGAGAAAAATGTGGCACGTTTCAAAGAACAGCTCTCAGTCATAGGATTTGATTATGATTGGTCGCGAGAAATAAATACTACTGATCCAGAATTTTACAAATGGACACAATGGATGTTCCTTAAAATGTATGAGAAGGGTTTGGCTTATGAATCTTATGAGCCTATAAACTGGTGCCCATTTGATCAGACGGGACTAGCGAACGAAGATGTGGAGGAAGACGGTACTTGTGAGCGTTGTGGCACAAAAGTAGAGCAAAAGTTAATGCGTCAATGGGTGTTAAAAATTACTGATTATGCCGACAGATTACTCGCAGATTTAGACAAGCTTCCGAGCTGGCCAGAAGGCGTCAAAGAAGCACAGCGCAATTGGATAGGACGAGAAATAAATGAAAAAGGAGAAAAAACATACAGACTCAACGACTGGGTATTTTCTAGGCAGAGATACTGGGGTGAGCCGATACCGATAATTCATTGTGAAAGTTGTAAAGAAAAAAATCCTAAAGGTAAAGGTATAATATCAGTACCCGAGACAGATTTGCCTGTAGTTCTTCCGGAAGTTGAAAGTTATGAGCCTACAGGCACAGGCGAGAGTCCGCTTGCCAATATTACCGACTGGGTAAATGTAAAATGCCCAGAGTGCGGTGCTGATGCAAAACGTGAGACAAATACAATGCCTCAATGGGCAGGGTCTTCATGGTACTATTTGCGTTATATTGATTCAAAAAATTCTGAAAGTTTTTCGGACAAAGAAAAAGAAAAACATTTTATGCCGGTGGATGTGTATGTGGGAGGGGACCATGCTACAAGGCACTTGATATATGCGAGGTTTTGGCATAAGTTTTTGTATGATATTGGTGCGGTCAGCACAGAAGAACCTTTTCCACGTTTAGAATTTTTAGGATTTATCTTAGCAGAAGATGGTAGAAAAATGAGCAAGAGGTGGGGGAATATAATAAACCCAGATGACATGGTCGCGCGTTTCGGTGCAGATGCATTTCGTATGTATGAGATGTTCATGGGTCCATTTGAGAACACTGTGCCTTGGAATACAGATGGAGTGGTCGGCACATATAGATTTCTCGAGCGAATTTGGAAATTAGCAAATAAAGTAAGTTTAGAGAATAATCCTGCAAATCTAGAATCCAAAAAGATTTTACATAAGACTATAAAAAAAGTAAATGAAGATATCGAGAATTTTAAATTCAATACAGCTATTTCTGCTCTTATGATTTGTTTGAATGGGATTGAAAAAATGGAAATCTCCAAAGATGATTTTAGTATATTTTTACAAATATTAGCACCTTTCGCGCCACATATAGTCGAAGAGCTTTGGTATGAGCTGGGCAATAGTGGATCTGTCCATCTATCTAGTTGGCCAAAATATGATGAGAAGCTCATAGTAGATGATGAGGTTAAAATAGCCGTACAAGTAAATGGTAAAATTCGTATTGAGTTAGTAGTAGGGATAGATGAAATGGAAGAAGATGTTAGAAGTCGTGCATTAATGGATGTAGATGTTCAAAAGTATGTACAAGATAAAGAAATCAAAAAGGTTATATATGTCAAAGGCAGACTTATCAACATTGTTTTGTAAATATTAATAGAAATGTAGTATAATCAGTACATTAAATAATGGTGGTTAATTTATTAGATAATTTCGTTTTGTACGAAAAATTAAAATATTAAAAAATTTATATGTGGTCAAAAATATTAGATAGGATTTCTTTTTGGGCTTTATTTTCAACAATTGTATTATTACCAATTTTCTTTTTGCCTGGGACGAGTATACCCATCGAAACATCTAAAGGATTACTTTTGGTATTTGGTCTAGCTATAACTATTTTGGCGTGGTTTGGGGCAAGATTCTCAGATGGTAAAATATTTATTCCAATGTCTACGGTACTTATCTCTGGGTTTCTGATGGTACTTTCTGTATTACTATCTACATTGTTTTCTAATTCATTTAATGTGTCTTTTTTTGGAACACTATTTGAAATCAGCACTTTAGCTTTTGTTTTGGTAGCTTTTCTGATGATGTTTTTCTCTAGTCTGATTTTTAATGATACTAATAAAGTTCGTTTACTTATAAAAGGTCTTCTTTTGTCTTTTTCTATATTATTATTTTTCCAAATTTTACGAATCTCTATGCCTAATACTCTTTCATTGGGTATATTTCAATCAAAAGCAGAAAATATTTTTGGATCATGGAACGCACTAGGCATACTCGCAAGTCTTTTGGTTGTTATGTCTTTGTTTTTGATTGAGTTTTTAAAATTTAAAAAATTTAAAAATATTATTCTTACCATAGTGTTCATATGTTCTTTATTGTTCTTAATTATAGTCAATTACCCTTTGGTTTGGCTGTTACTTGGCATATTCTCTTTGTTTATTTTTATTTATAAAATTGCTTTTCTTTCAAAAACAAATGAACAAGGGGAAAAACGTGTAGATTTTCCAGCGTTTTCTTTTGGTGTGGTTATGATATCTTTGTTGTTCTTTATGTCAGGACAATTCATAGGAGGTTATGTGCCCTCATCTTTAGGTATTAATAATACTGAACTTAGTCCTTCTGCGAGTGCAACTTTAAACATTGCAAAATCCTCACTTGCTCATGATCCTGTTTTTGGTGTTGGTCCAAATAAATTTTCGCAACTCTGGTCTTTATATAAAATCGAAGGAATTAATACATCAATAGCATGGAATTCAAGCTTTAATTTTGGCTTTGGACTGTTGCCGACTCTGATGTTGACCACTGGTATATTAGGAATTTTATTATGGATTCTTTTCTTGAGCGTTATTCATACTTTTAGTTATAAGGTACTTTTCTCCAAAAGAAATATAGAAAATGGTCATATTGAAAAAATAGTTTTTGTATTATTAGCACTATTTTTATTTACAGCTTCGTTTTTGTATCCTGTTGGTATGGTTTTGTTTGTACTCTCTTTCATATTCATTGGAGTAGCCCTCGGTCTGGCTCACAAAAAAGAAAATATGGTATTAATACATGTATTCGCTCATCCAAAGAAAAGCTTTTTTATTATATTTTCTTTAGTTTTAGCTATGCTGATTACAGCAGGAGCTACATTCAAATATATAGAAAAATTTGCTTCAGCTTATTACTTTACTCGCGCTCTTAATGCTACAGAAGTAGAACAAGTTGAATCTAATTTGAATAAAGCTATTTCGCTTTATCAAAATGATTTATACTTTAGGACTTATGCCCAAGTATATTTGTCAAAATTAAATATAATATTCAACAAAGCAACTGACAATAATCCTTTAGCTGTAGACGATAGAAATAATATTCAAAAGTACTTCACTCAAGCACTCTCAGGAGCAAATCTAGCTGTTTCTTATGATAATAAGAACTTTTCTAACTATATGGCTCTTGCTGCTGTATACGAAACTGTAGTTCCTTTTAAAGTTGAAGGTGCTTATCAGAATGCTATTGATGCTTATGGAAAAGCATTAGCTTTAAATCCCTTAAATCCACAAATAAAATATTTTATGGCTCGAGTATCTTTCTCTGACAACAAATTAGAAGAAGCAAAATCTTACGCTTTAGAATCTTATGCATTAAAAAATAACTATGTGGATGTATTGATTTTATTATCACAAATAGCTCGTACTGAAGGCAATAAGACAGAAGCACTAGACTACGCACGCAAGGCTTCTGCTATATTACCTGACAATCAAGAATTGAGTACTTATGTTACTTCGCTTAGTAATGTACCTGCACCTGTTCCTGTCGTTGAAGATACTAAAGATTCTACAGAAACTAAAAAGCAATAATAAAATAAATGGAGAAAATATTTCGTTTATTTGGAAAAGAATACGGTAGCCTCAATCAAGCAGCTTTGCTTTTAGGAGTATTTTCTTTGCTCTCTCAACTTTTAGGTTTATTTCGAGATAGATCTTTGGCGCATTTCTTGGGTGCTTCTCAAAACTTGGATATTTATTATGCGGCTTTTAGAGTGCCAGACTTTTTATTTATTTCTATTGCATCCCTCGCATCTGTCACAGTATTAGTGCCTTTTGTTTTACACAAAATGGGGGACAGAAGTAGTCTTAATGAAGAAGCTAAAAAATTCCTTAACGATGTATTCACAATATTCTTATTTGTTTTGATTGGTGTAGCTATCTTGGCTTTTATATTTATGCCTAGTTTGGCTAATTTAGTAGCTCCAGGTTTTACTGATACAGCAAAGAATGAAGTAGTCACATTGTCTCGTATTATGTTATGTTCTCCTATACTATTAGGACTTTCAAATTTGTTCGGAGCTGTAACACAGATTTTCAGAAGGTTTTTTTCTTATGCGTTAAGTCCTATATTTTATAATTTGGGTATTATTATTGGAGTAGTTTTTTTGTATCCATTGTGGCAAGAAGTAGGCTTGGCCATTGGTGTAGTTGTGGGAGCTTTTTTACATTTTTTAGTTCAAAATTTTTCAGCTTATAGGGCTGGTTTTGTTCCAAAATTTCAAACAAAAATAAACTTTAAAGAAATTAAAAATGTCATACTCGTGTCTCTACCGCGAACATTAGGTCTGGCTTTTAATTCTATTGCCATTATTGTTATTATTTCTTTTGCTTCATATTTCGAGCATGGTTCTATTTCTATTTTTAATTTTGCATACAATTTGCAGACAACACCACTGGGTATCATAGGTCTATCCTATGCTGTGGCAGCTTTTCCCGCACTTTCTAAATCTTTCTCTACGGGCAATTTTCAGGATTTTAAAAATAATTTGCGTATAGCGTCCAAAGCCATCATATTTTGGTCATTACCTGTATCCTTTCTTTTTATAGTTCTACGTGCTCAGATAGTAAGAGTTATTTTGGGTACAGGTTTATTTTCTTGGGAAAACACTAGACTTGTGGCAGCATCTTTAGCTATATTCTCTTTATCAATTGTAGCTCAAGGTTTGATAGCATTATTTGCTAGGG